>JANXUW010000303.1 GCA_025351985.1 Pseudolysobacter sp. | reverse complement strand
CGCACGTCGCCGAATTTCAGCGCATCGGCTTTCAGTTCATCCTTGATCAGCGTCTTCAAGCGCGCTTTCGAATTCAGCAGCACATTGATGCGCGCGCGTTCTTCTTCGAGCTCGTCGCGCTCACCGTTGATCTTCATTTCTTCGAGGCGCGCGAGCTGGCGCAAGCGCGTTTCGAGAATGTAGTCGGTCTGCTCCTCACTGAGCTTGAACCGCGCCATCAAAACCGGCTTCGGTTCTTCCTCGGTGCGCACGATGCGGATGATTTCGTCGAGATTCAGGAAAGCGATGCGCAAGCCTTCGAGCAAGTGCAGGCGACGTTCTACCTTGGCGAGACGATGCTGCAGGCGACGCGTCACCGTATCGGTGCGGAAGCGCAGCCATTCGCTCAGGATCGTCTTGAGATTCTTGACCTGCGGCCGGCCGTCCAGCCCGATCATGTTGAGGTTGATGCGGAAACTTTTTTCCAGATCGGTGGTGGCGAAAAGATGCTGCATCATCTCGTCGACATCGATACGATTTGAGCGTGGCACCAGCACGAGACGGATCGCATTGAGATGATCCGATTCGTCGCGCAGGTCTTCCAGCATCGGCAGTTTTTTCGCGCGCATCTGCGCGGCGATCTGTTCGAGAATTTTCGACGGCGATACCTGATGCGGCAACGCCGTGATCACCACGTTGCCGTCTTCCTTCACGTACATGCCGCGCGCACGCACGCTGCCGCTGCCGGTTTCGTACATCGCCAGCAGTTCGCTGCGCGGCGAAATAATCTCGGCCGCGGTCGGATAATCCGGCGCCTGAATGTGCTCGCACAGATCGCGCACCGTCGCTTCGGGATCGTCGAGCAATCGGATGCACGCGCTCGCGACTTCGCGCAGATTGTGCGGCGGAATATCGGTGGCCATGCCGACCGCGATGCCCATCGAGCCGTTCAACAAAACGTGCGGCACACGTGCCGGCAGCCACGACGGTTCGTTCAGGGTGCCGTCGAAATTCGGCGTCCATTCGACCGTACCCTGGCCTAGCTCCTGCAGCAGCAATTCGGCGATCGGTGTGAGTTTGGATTCGGTATAACGCATCGCTGCGAACGATTTCGGGTCGTCCGGCGAACCGAAGTTGCCCTGGCCGTTGACCAGCGGATAACGATACGAGAACGGCTGCGCCATCAGCACCATCGCCTCGTAACACGCGCTGTCGCCGTGCGGATGGAATTTGCCGATCACATCACCGATCGTGCGCGCGGATTTTTTCGGCTTGGCGGTCGATTCCAGCCCAAGCTCGCTCATCGCATAGATGATGCGCCGCTGCACCGGCTTGAGCCCGTCGCCGATAAACGGCAAGGCGCGATCCAGCACCACATACATGGAGTAATCGAGGTACGCGCGTTCGGCGTAGTCCTTGAGCGGAATCTGTTCGAAGTTCGACTGGATGTTCATGGGATTCGCGATGAAGTTGGCGCAGGGGCCGGCGCGCGCCGATGTGCGGCCAGCCAATCGCGAATTGTGCCGGATTTAAGCGACCGGGTTAAGGATTGTTTGCGCGCGCCAACGGTTGACAGCGCGCGATACGTATGACCGGCAGCGAGGCGTATCGTTGCCGGCGACGATCGTGCGGATTGGGGATGTCGATCACAGCCGCGCGGCTTCGGCATCAATTATCGAATCCGCTGGCGAACACCTTGTCCAGCGTAAGCCGCGCGATGCCGAATCTGGCGTCGTTCGTGCCACGATTGTTGCTGTTGCCGGCGATCATCAATCCGCCGTTGCCGATGGCGAGCGACGTCGCGCTTTCAAAGACGTTGTTCGATGACGCGAAGGTGCCGTAGGATTTACCGGCGATGCCGAAACTCGCATCGAACTCGCCGTCTGGTGTCAATCGTACTGCCGCGAAATTCTGGCTTCCTGCCAGTGAACTGTTTACTGCCGCACCTGCGGCGAGGATGGCGCCATCCGCCTGCACCTGCAGATCGAACAATTGGCAATCGCTGTTGATACCGCCGACGGGAACATAAAACAGTTGCGGATGCCCGCGTGGAAGCCGGAATCCTGACTTCCATCCGTCAGCAGACGGTTGATCACGCATTGTGCGGATGTATTACTGCCTTTGGTGGTACCGACCAGAACAATACGCCCGCGTGAGTCGATTCGCATTGCACTGGCAGTCGTATAGGGGTTATTGGCGGGCAACGGGAAATGCACGCGGCCATCCTGATTTGTGCCGAAACTCGGGTCTGGCTGCCCGTTCGCCAACAGGCGCGCCACGGCTATCTCGGAGGAGGTCTGCGCTTGTGCGGTGCCGGCGAGCAGGATCCGGCCATCGCTTTGCACCGCCACGCTGGAGGCACCGTCGTTGTCTGCGCCCGACGGTCCACCGAGTTCGAACGCAATCGTCTGATGTCCGTTGACGCCGAATGCCGTATCGACACTGAAATCGGGCATGAGGCGCTTGATCGCCATGTCGTCGTTGCCGTTGGGTCCGGTCGTGTAGCCTGCGATCAATATCTTGTGGTCGGCCTGCACCAGCAAGGCGTTCCCGACGCTCGCCGCGCTATCGTATTGCAGCCTGATGTAGCCGGCACCGCCGCCCATGCCTGGATCAAGCGCGCTGCCGTTTGCAGCAAGCGAAGCCAGCACCATTGCACCGCTCGTTTGCGGGGTGAACCCCGTGCCCACCAGCAGGATCCGGCCATCGTTCAGCAGCACCGTATCGGTCAGCAGAACGGCCGTGGGAAAACCGATGAAACTATCGAAATGCAGATAGCCGACGCGGGCGGGGCCGAAGCCATCGATCCCGTTGTCATAGCTGCCATTCGCGCGCAGCCGGGTGGCGCAGACAATTCCGCCGCACGTTCCCGTCATCAGCAACTTGCCATCAGGCTGGATGCGCAGGACCTTGCCTTGATCGTTCGAGTCGGGTGAAACATCGACCACTTCGTGTCCGGTGCCGGCAAAGTGAATATCGAAACTCCCGTCCACATTGGCACCGTGCGCGATCGATGCGCAGGCAGCAATTAAAATCAGCGAATACACGGCGAATCGTTGCATGATGGGTTTCTCCTGTTGCAATGAATTGGCGGCAATCAAACGTCCGTCGCCGGCACGCAGGTGCGCTGCGGTCCGATGCGAAGGTGAACTCGCGTTGTTGCGGTAGTCGGCAAGGGCGATTCGCCGGAGGGTTTCGCTGCTGTCGATATTCACAGCGATTTTGTCGGCTCGACGATAGCCAGCGTCGGCAGCGCTTGCGATTCATCACGCACGAACACCACGTCGCGATAACCGCGCAGGCAGTCACGATGGGCGATGTGGATCAGATGTTCACGCTCGGCATGGATGCGCGATGCGTTGTTCGTATCCAGCAGGTCGGCCACGGCGCGCTGGCTTGGGATGTGTTCGTTCTGGCAATCCACCACGATTCTTGCGTTGTCATGTACGGTGATCGAGTTCAGCGCGGTGTGGGTGGTGTCTTGGGCGGCGAAGCTGTTGGTTGTGGCGAGAGTCAGGACGGCGAGGCTGAGGCGTACAATATTCATGGCGAATCTCCGTTGGGTTCGGTACACCGGCGCGGTATTGCGTCGGTGGAGAGAGATTCGCGCTATGCCGAGGCGCATGCTTGATGCGATGGCGCGGAAATCGATTGGTCAGCGCCGGGAAAACCTTGGGAAATGCTTGGGGCGATCTTGGTAAATGTGCAAGGCTTTGATCCGATGAATAATTTTCATTCGGCTGGCAATTTTTCCGGAACGGAGCGGGCATGACGGGAGGTGGCGCTTCAACAGGTTCGATCCTCTTCGACGCGGTCGAAATCGACATCGCAGGGCGACGCCTGTTTGTCGATGGTGTGCAAACCCCGCTCGAACCCAAGGCGTTTGCCGTATTGAGCCTGTTGGCCAGTCACCCCGGGCGCGCTTTCGGCCGCGATGAAATACTCGATGCGGTGTGGGGCCATCGACATATCACGCCGGGCGTGCTCAATCGCGTCATCACGTTGATCCGCCAGGCGCTGGGCGAAAGCGCCAACGCGCATCAGTATCTGCACACGTTGCATGGCATCGGCTATCGCTTCGATGCAACGATCAAGTCACCGGTTGGCGCGGACGATGTATCGCCGCCATCGGTTCCGGCCAGCGTCGTTTCCACGGTGACAGAGAGCGTCGCTATTCCAGCCGCAGATGTCGGTACAACCGACAACCTCGCCAATGATATTTCCTCGTCAAGGCGTGTTCGTGCGAGTCGCTTGTTTGGCTTTCTCGCCGCGCTGTTGCTGACCGTCGCAACCATTGCCTATTTCTTCCTGCACCACTCGGTGCCGGTGACGGCGAATGTGGCGCCGGTTCTGGTGGTGCTGCCGCTGCATCCGGTTGGCAACACGCCGGGCGACACGGTGCTCGCCGAAGGACTCAGCGAGGAATTGATCACTCGGCTCGCGCATATCGAAGGCCTGCAGCTGATCTCGCGCACCTCGGCTGCGCGCGCGCAGGAAGACAAGTTCGACCTCAATCAATTGAGCGAGCGGCTGCACGTCACTCACGCGCTGGAAGGCAGCTTGCGTCAATCCGGCGATCAGCTGCGTATCGACTTGCGCCTGATCGAAATCCCCGGCGGCCGAACCGTGTGGGCGCAGGATTTCGATCGCAATTTCGCCGATGTGTTTTCGATCCAGCGCGAAATTGCGCAAGCCGTTGCGCAGGCAATGACCTTGAAGCTCGGCCTTGCAAACGCCGTGACCGATGCGGGTGCCGATCCGCAATGGTTTCGCGATTACCTCGAGCTGCGGCGCAAGTTGTGGGAGCCAAAAAATATTGCAGCGCATCCGGACTTGGTGGAAAAGCTGCGTGCGCTGGTGGCGCGTGCTCCGGGTTATGCGCGTGCGCACGGTTTGCTGGCGCGTGCGCTGGTGCAGGATCTGCGCGAAACCTCGGTGAGCGAGGCGGATCGCGTCGATGCGGCGCGCGAGGCTGCGCGCGCGCTGCAACTCGACCCCGATCAGCTCGATGCGCATGTTGCGCTCGCTTCGCTGGCTTGGCGCGCGACCGATTGGCCGCGCTGCATGGAAGAATATCGACGCATCCTCAATCTCGATCCGACCGATTCGATCGTGCGTGCGATCTACGCCGCGCGGCTCGCGAACCTTGGCTACGGCGAGCAAGCCTTGCACCAGGTCGAAATCGGCTTGATCTCCGATCCGCTGAATTTTGAATCGAACTACCTGCGCGGATTTCTGCTCGACATTCTCGGTCGGCATGACGAGGCCAAACACTGGCTCGATGCGACCGCCGCGCTGAGCGCCGACATCACGCCGCTGCTGGTCTCCGCGCGCATGTTCAATGCCGCGTGGCGCCGTGACTTTGCCGCCGCGCGTGAATTCGCGCTCGCCATGCCGGCGAGCAATCCCTATCGCGATGCCAACATCGCGGTGATCGATGCCTTGATCGATCCCGCACGCTGGCCGCAGGCGCAGGCAATGATCGAGAGTTCCGAACGCGCTACCGGTCGCGACAACTTTGCGCGCCTGCTGCAACCGAATGCCGACAGCGCGACACAGATCGCTCTGCTCGAAAAGATATTGGCACTGCGCAGATCGCCGTTCGGACTTCTACTGTGGATACCCGAACTCGCCGCGCTACGACAGCACGCGGCTTTCCAGGATTTTCTGCGCCGCAATCACATCATCGACTACTGGCGCAGTCATGGCTGGCCACCGCAGTGCAAACCCGATGGTGACGGTGCACGCTGCGCCTGATCACGGCAGTGCGCGAAATTTCCTCGCAGCGTTCGTGGAACCGCCGCGCACGTTTCGCATGAATTCGAAATTCAGCAAAATTACACGCACGCCTGCGAGCACATGTGTGCGAAACGACGTGGAGATTGCCGTCGCAGCACTGTTTTGTTTGTCATGATGGAAAGCATCGGTTCGCGCGACGATTCGAGATTTACGCACGCAGCAATTCAGTTCGCTACTTCAAAACCGCCAGTGAATATCTTGTCGGCAATAAATACCTGGCGCGTGCTTTCCATCACGCCGCGCGAAGTGTTGTATTGCCCGGATACGACTTCGCCGTGCGTGCGCAGATAAAACGTATGTCCGATCGGAAGCGGCGTATCGTGGTGATAACTCCAGCCACCGACGATGCGACTCATCGTTCCCAAGGGTGTGTAATTGTCGCCATCAAGCGAAAACAACAGCTGAGGCGGCAGGGACAATTCCGGCGATGAGCCCGAGCGCATCCAGGTTGTCGTGCCGCCGCTGAACTGAAGCGATTGCAATGCGGCTTCCGGCTGGCTTAGCCTTGCGTGTTGCTTGCGTGCAATGTTGGAAACTTCATCAAAATACCCCGCAAGAATAATCTTGCCATCCGGCATTATTGCCAATGAATCGACTTCGGCATCTGCGTTTGCGCTGAAGCGATTGTCGATACTTCCATCGGCGTTTATTTTTGCGATACAGATTTGTGCGGAACCGCCGATTACAGTGAATTCACCCGCTGCGATGAGGCTATTGTCTGCCTGCGGGGTCAAAGTTCTGATCGAGCTGGAACCGCTATGATCGTCGGGAGTTGAGCCGTATGCCTCGAGTTCGAACGTAGCATCCCGACTACCATCCAAGTTAAAGCGTGCGATGCTCTCGCGATTGCTCGGAGGGCTATGCGCGGTGGAACCCGCCGCGACTATTTTTCCATCTGGTTGGACGAATAGCGCCATTACGCTGCCAAAATAAGTTGCCAGTGAAAAAATCGTATCGCGAGTACCGTTGCTATTGAGGCGCACCAAATATCGCGCGTCCACGCCGTCCACCATAGAAAATCCGCCGCCGATCAATAGTTGGCCATTCGCCTGTCGCGCAAACGTAAGCAGGTAATCGTTGAAGTCTGGTGGCACGAAACTCGTATCCAGACTGCCATCGGAATTGAGTTGGGCGAGATATTTTCGCGCGGTTCCATTGACTGTAGTGAAGTCGCCGGCCACCGCCAATTTTCCTTCGGGCAACTGCAATATCACTTCCACATTTCCATCGACGGTCGCAGCGAATGTGGTGTCCAGACTGCCATCAACATTTAGTCGTGCAATGTTGCTGCGCGTAACTCCACCCACACTGCTGAAACCACCGCCGACCAGTAATTTTCCGTCTGCCTGAATCGCTATCGTTTGCACATCACAGAAGCCGGTATCGATGAAACCGGCGTCGAATGTTTCGTCCAGACTGCTATCGGCATTGAGCCGCGCCAAGCAAGATCGCGCGGCACCATTATTTTTGTAGAAACCTCCGCCAATCACGATTTTGCCATTCGCCTGAACGGCAACCGCAGTTGGTCCCCAGAAGTTCGCGTCCGGTGTGTAGGTGCCATCTTTCGTACCGTCCAGATTCAAGCGAAAAACGTGGTTGCTGTACCAGCCGCCAGCTTCCATAACATATGCGCCCAGCAGCAGTTTTCCATCAGGTTGCAGCGAGAGTCTGGTGATGAACGATGCAACATCATGTTGAGTTGTCGGATCAAGACTGCCGTCGGGGTTGAGTAGCGCAAAGGATTTGCGTGGCGTGTTGCCGATCGTGCTGAAACCTCCTACCAGGGCAAGTTTGCCATCCGGTTGCACAATGAGTGCGCCCACATCGCCATCGGCATTCGGATCAAACGTGACATCCACACTGCCGTTGTTGTTGAGCCGCGCAATATTATTTCTCTGGTAACCGCTGATCGCGGTGAAGTCACCACCGAGCACAATTTTCCCGTCCGGTTGTTGCGCCAGCGATTCAATGAAACCATTGACGTCTGGATGAAACGCGTTGTCCGCACTTCCGTCGGTATTGAGTCGAGCAATACCGCTGCGATTGGTGGAACCTATCTTCGTAAAACCTCCGGCAATCAGGATTTTTTCGTCGGTTTGCTGGATCAGTGTGCTAATCGCATTGTCCGCATTTGCGTCGAAGCCGGGATCAATGCTGCCATCGTTGTTCAGGCGAGCCACATAATTGCGGACAGTCGTGCCGACCATCGTGAACTGGCCGCCGATCAGCAATTTTCCGTCAGGCTGGAGGGCCAATGCAGACGCGGTGTAGTTGAGGTTGGGATCAAAACTTGTATCCACACTACCGTCATAGTTCAGCCGGGCAATGTAATTTCTCGTGGACTTCCCCACCTTGCCGAAATCGCCACCGATGATGATCTTGCCATCCGGCTGCTGCACGATCGCATCCACCGGGCCATCGACAACGATATTGGCGAAATCCTGATCCAGACTTCCATCCACTAGCAGCCGCGCCAGATGCGAACGAGGTTCCCCTGCGACACTCGTGAAACGACCGCCCAGCAACAGTTTGCCATCGGTCTGCACCATGATCGCCGACGCCGCGTCATTCAGTGTCGGATCAAATCCATCATTGGCGCTTTGCGCGAACGCAGGTGTGATCGCCAAAACGAGCAGCAGCGCACTCAGTAATGCGATGAAATGGCGAAAAGCATTGGGCGGCGGCAAGCGGAATACGTGCATCGAATAACTCCTTGAGCGATCAATTTTCCCCGACGCGCGAATATCTGTCGCCAGCCCGCGATTGTACCTGCGTCGATGCGTTGCGGTAACGGCCTATTATTTCCCGTTACGCGTTTTCCGGCCGATATGGCGAATGCCAGGATCCGTTCTGCGCTGTATTATTCGCCGCACTTTTCACATGAACCAGGCCGGCGCTTTTTGCGAGCGCTGCCACCCGTCCCAAGGAAATCCATGCATCGTCTACCGGGTCTTGATCTGCTGCGCGCCATCGCCATCGTCTGGGTGATACTGTTCCATTCGTACTTCATCGGCGGCCTCGGCGAACATTTTTCGGTGCTCGAAAAATCCGGCTGGATGGGCGTGGATCTGTTCTTCGTGCTGAGCGGATATCTGATCGGTGCGCAGCTGCTGAAGCCGCTGAGTCGCGGCGAGCCGCTGGCGCTTGCGGATTTTTATCGGCGCCGCGCATTCCGTGTGCTGCCGGCATTTTTCGTCGTGCTCGCGCTGTACTTCGCGTGGCCGCCATTTCGCGAAGCGCCGGGCATCCAGCCGGCCTGGCAATTCGTCACCTTTACGGTCAATTTCCTGATCGACTACCAACACAACAAGGCGTTTTCGCATGTGTGGTCGTTGTGCGTAGAGGAACATTTTTATCTGCTGTTTCCGTGGCTGGCATGGTGGCTGACACGCCGTCCGTCGCTGGCGAAAGTCATTGCTGTGTGCGTTGGCGTCGTCATTGCCGGCATGGCCATTCGCGGTTATGTCTGGCTGCACGAACTCGCGCCGTTGCGCGATCTGGACGATGGCCGTTTTGGTCGACGTTTCATCGAAGATATCTATTACCCGACCTATATGCGACTCGACGGTTTGCTCGCCGGCGTCGTGCTGGCGACGATCAGAATCTACCGCCCGGCCTGGTGGCAACGCGTGCAGCAAAATGCGAATGCGCTGCTGCTGTTCGGCATCGTGGTGGTAGCTGCATCGATCGTCGTTTTTCAGGAGCGATCCGGATTGTTGGCGACGGTGATGGGTTATCCATTGCTGTCGTTCGGCTTGATGTTGCTGGTCGCGGCGGGCGCGGGCACGCAGGGTTGGCTCGGCAGAGTTCGTGTACCGGGCGCAGGTTGGCTTGCGATGGTTTCCTACAGTCTGTATCTGAGCCACAAGGCTGTGTACAAACTTGTCGAGAGCGCATTCGGCGCTGCACTGCAGGATCACGGATCGTTCGCGTTCGTGACATATGCAGCAGCATCGTTGCTGGTCGCGGCCTTGCTGCATTACGCGGTGGAGCGGCCTTTCCTGCGTCTGCGCGAAACATTGTTTGCGCGATCGCGGCGCGAGTTGTTTGCCGAAAACGCAGTGACTTGATCCGCATGGCGGCACCCAGAAATTTGCATATTCCCGCAAGTTACTTCTGCAACCTTGATCATTACGAGATAGTGCTGCATGCGATAGTCGCCTGATCGTCGAGGCGATGTCTGCGCCAGCAATTTCAGCAACAGGGGTTCCTGATGTCCAACGTAAACCCATCCGATTCCAGCGCGATTCCGTCCGCCGCCGCGCGTGGCTGGCGCGCACTTTTCGCCAAGGAAGACTGGTGGGCGATCTGGATTGGTCTCGGTCTCGTCATCGCTGCGGCGATTGCGTTCGAGTTGGGCGACAGCCTGAAACGGATCGCGGTCACGCCACAGAAATGGTCGACATTGCACGAGGTCTTCGCGCAACTCGGGAACAACGCCGGGCGTTATTTCGCACTGTTAATCCTGTGGCTCGTGCTGTTCGGTATCGGCGTGAAATCGCTTGGCTTGCGCTTGGCCGAATTCGTGCCGGCGTTCGCGATTGTGTTCGTTATTTCGGCCTTGATCTACACGCTCGGCGCATGGGATCAGGCCTCGCGCTACAACCTCGAACCACCGCTCGTCGCGTTGTTGCTAGGTTTGTTGATCGCCAACACGGTGCGGTTGCCGGACTGGTTCGTCACCGGCTTGCGCGTCGAGTTTTATGTCAAGACCGGTATCGTGCTGCTTGGCGCGGGATTGCCGTTCACGCTGATTCTCTGGGCCGGCCCGGTCGCGATCGCGCAGGCCGCGATCGTCTCGCTGGTGACGTTCGGCGTGATCTTTTTTGCGGCGGTCAAGTTCGGCCTGGATCGTCGTCTCGCCGCCACGCTCGGCGCGGGCGGTGCGATCTGCGGCGTGTCGGGTGCGATCGCGATTGCCGGTGCGGTCGGCGCGAAAAAAGAAGACGCACCGATCGCCATCACGCTGGTGATTTTCTGGGCGATCGTGATGATTTTCGTATTGCCGCTGGTATCGAAACAGCTCGGCCTTTCCACCGGTGTAGCCGGTGCGTGGATCGGCACCTCGGAGTTCGCCGATGCGGCGGGTTTTGCCGCCGCGCAAACCTATGGCGGTTACGCCGGACAAGCCGGTATCGCCGGTACGCCGGAAGCGGCGGTGCAGGCGTTCACCTTGATGAAAGTCATCGGACGCGATGTCTGGATCGGCGTGTGGGCGCTGATTCTTTCGATCATCGCCACGACACGCTGGGAGTCGACCGGCGTACGTTCAGGCGTCAATGGTGGCGAAGTGTGGCGGCGTTTTCCGAAGTTCGTGCTGGGCTTTTTTGTCGCCTCGCTGATCATCACGCTGATCGCAAAAGGCTACAGCTACGATCAATACAAAAAAGCGCTCACGCCCGATCTGGTCGGCCCCCTGGTCGGCTTGCGCACGTGGGCGTTCACGTTTTGTTTTCTGAGCATCGGCCTCAGCACGCGCTTGCGTGATCTTGCGCGCGCCGGTGCAAAACCGTTCTACGCATTCACGATCGGCGTCGCGGTCAATCTGATTCTTGGCTACGTGCTGTCGGCGATCGTGTTCGCGGATTTCTGGACCAAGCTTGGAAATCCGGCGCCGTGATTTCAGCGCATTCCGCAGCGAATAATATGACGGCGAGTTTGTCGCCACGAATCGCCGAGTGCGCCGGCTGTCTGCATTTCAAGAATCACGCGCAGCATCTCGAAGCGAATATTCCCGGCCTGCGTGTAATGGGCTCCGGCTTCAGCTCGGTGCGCGCGCAAGATGGATTGTGCGCGCTGCATCAGCGTTATCTTTCGGCGCAGAGTTTGTGTTCGCAATTCTCCGTGGGGCCTGCGCGACGCACTTAAATCGAGAAACCAGATAGAGAGATTATCCGTCTCTCGACATTTCACGCCTTGACCAGAAATTTCACAAGCATGAAACCGAGAAAAGTCATGCTCAGCGAGCCGATCAAATGCGTCGAAATCACCGCGGCGGCCCAGCCGTATTGCTGACGCATCAGCAATAAAACCGTTTCACCGGAGAACGCCGAGAACGTCGTCAGGCCGCCGCAAAATCCGGTGATCACGAACAACCGCAACTCGGATGGCAGCGACGGAAACTGGGTGAAATAGCCGAGCGCGACACCGATGATCAAACCGCCGATCAAGTTTACGGCGAGAGTGCCGAGCGGCAGGTTCGGCAATAACGGATTCAGCAGGATCGCGAGCAACCAGCGCAATAACGTGCCGATCGCGCCGCCGGTTGCTACTGCAAAAAATGCAAGAAATCCCATGTCGTTATCGTCGAATGCGGCGCGTCAGGATGGTCTGTCCGCGACAAAGCGCGCGAGATCGTGCAGATGTTTTCCGGCATCGCCGAGCGGCGCGATCGCGGCCAGCGCCTGGTCGGTGAGTTGCTGCAAGCGCAAGCGCGATTCGTCGAGTCCGAGCAGGGCCGGGTAGGTCGGTTTGTCGCGCGCCTGATCGGCGCCCTGACGCTTGCCGATTACGGCGGTGTCGCCTTCGACATCGAGGATATCGTCGCGAATCTGGAACGCGAGGCCGATGCAATAACCGTAGTGTTCGAGCGCGTTGCGGATGGCCTCGTCGCGATTGCCGGCGGCGAGCGCACCGAGCTGCACCGAGGCGCGAATCAGCGCGCCGGTCTTGTGCGTGTGCATGCGCTCGAGTTGTTCGAGTGAAAGTTTTTTGCCGACGCCTTCGAGATCGAACGCCTGACCACCGGCCATGCCGTGCGAACCGCAGGCCGCAGCGAGTACCCGCAGCATTTCGATGTGCGACTGCAGATCGTGGCCGCTCGCGTCGTGTGCCAACACTTCAAACGCCAGCGCCTGCAAGGCATCGCCGGCAAGAATCGCCGTGGCTTCGCCGAACGCGATATGACAGGTCGGGCGGCCGCGGCGCAGATCGTCGTCGTCCATTGCCGGCAGATCGTCGTGCACGAGCGAATAGGCGTGGATAATTTCGACGGCCGCTGCGGCAGCGTCGAGTTTTTCGAGCGTTGTACCTAGCGCCAGACCGGCGGCATACACGAGCAGCGGACGCAGGCGCTTGCCGCCGCCAAGCAGCGCGTAACGCATCGCTCGGTGCAGGGCTTCGGGTGGCTGGGTGTCGGCTGGCAGCAGGCGTGCGAGTACGACGTCGGCTTGCGCGCTGAGGCGCAACAGCTCGGGCGTGAGGTCAGGGAGTGTCGGGTTCAAAGGGTTGCGCGGTTTCGGGGGCGGCGGGATCGAGCAGCAGCTTCACGCGCAGCTCGGCCTGTTCCAGTGCGCTTTGGCAATTGCGATACAGGACGATGCCGCGCTCGAACGCCTTGAGCGAATCATCGAGGCTCAGATCGCCTTGTTCCATGCGTCCGACGAGCTGTTCGAGTTCGTCCAGCGAGTGTTCGAATTCGGCGATCTGGTTGGGTGGTGTGGCAGCGGCTTTGGGCATGCCGCGAAAATTAACGCGTGCGCGCGGTGCGGTCAATCGGAATCAACACTGATCGGTCGAATTATTGTCGCGGCGACGAGTCGAGGCTCATGCAAGATCCGCCAGTTGCCAGATCAATCGACGTTGATGTGCGGCAAAAAATTCCGCGCCCGCATCGCTCAGCCACAGATCGCCGACCGCGAGCAAGGTCTTTTCGTGGAACACGAGCGGAATGCGCCCGCGCTGCCACGGTGCGATGCCGGACTCCTGAAACAGCAGACGCAGCTCGCGTGTATGCGTATTGCCGCGTGGTTTGAGCGATTCGCCACCGCGCCGAAAACGCACCAGCAATGGCGGCAGCGGCGGATTTTTCATCACCTCGTGCACGTGCACGGATGCCGCCGAATCCGCCACGCCAGCGTGCGGCGCGGCATCGGCCAGCAACGCGAGATCGCCGCAGCCCGCAGGCAACGACAATCGTTCACCGTGCCAGTTGGTCTGCCACTCTTCGTGCGGAATTTGCAGCGGCGGCATCGCATACAGCAGGTCGCGATAACGCCGCATCTCGGCCCCGGCCCAGCGCACGCAGGGCAAGCTTTGCGCTGCGCCATCACGCAGTTGTCGTTGCAGCTCGATCGCCTGCGCGTGCGTCGGTTCGGGCAGGCGCAGATCGCGCAGCCACAAGCGCAGCACCGGATCGCGCAACGCCTCGGGTAAGTCCAGCCACTCGCGCCAGCGCAAGGTAGCCGGATCGAGGCCTTGCAGTTGCGCGAGCGCGCGGCGCGCATGATCGAGGATGAAATCCGCCGCGCTGCGATTCCATTGCGCGCTATGCGTGAGTGCGGTGTCGCATTCGCGCCAGTGCTCGCGCAGGCGCGGCAGGATCCGGTGACGCAGGAAGTTGCGGCTCAGCGTGTCGTCGGCATTGCTTGGATCATCCAGCCAATTTATTGCATGTGTCTCGGCGTATTGGCGCAGCACCGAGCGCGGCAAGGCCAGCAACGGCCGCCATAGCTGGCCTTGTGCGAACGGACGCAGCACGCGCATGCCGCCGAGACCTTCCGGGCCGGCGCCGCGCATGAGCTTGAGCAGCACGGTTTCGCTTTGATCGTCGCGATGCTGCGCGACCGCGAGCAGTTCACCGTCGCCGAGATGTTGTGCGAGCGCGGCGTAACGTGCGCCGCGCGCGGCGGCTTCGAGGCCGTCGCCGCTGCCGCGCGTCACCGCAACGGCCGTCGATGCGAACGGTACCGATAGCGACTGTGCCAGCGCCCGGCAATGCGCAACCCAGCGCGTGCTGTCCGCGTGCAGGCCGTGATCGACATGCACCGTGCGCAGGCCGCGTGCGCGCGCCTCGGGGATGCTGGCGAGCGCGTGCAGCAATACGCTGGAATCGAGGCCGCCGCTCAGCGCAACCACGATGGCCTGGCCGGGCGCATCGGCCAGCGCTTGTCGCAAAACAGTAATCAGCGCGCTTTCGCTCATGCGCTGATCGTGCCAGAGATGGCTGAAATCAGCACCGTTGACAAAGCGAAATCCACAGTCTTGGCATAAAGTCGAATATACAAGGCGGGGCCCACCGGCTATACCTGCACCAAGGAGTTGGGCTGCAAACACGGCGCGACTTGGGGGTGGGTCAAACGAGTGCATAGATGGCGCGTCGCCACTGGCGTAGGCTGTTCCGCGAGCCAGTGCGCAGTAGAAAATCACGACGAATCAGCGCCTTGCGCCTGGCTGCACGTTTGTTACAACACGGCAATCCTTTGTGGCGACGTCTGTGGGAAGGGCTGTAAGGCAATTGTAATAATGAATTCATAACATTACCTAGTTGAGCGATGCGCAGCCATGCCCATTCGGTATGGTGGCAAAGTCGAGATCTGTTTCGTTATTCAACCCGATGGGGGAAATGCATGAGCTACTGCCAGAAAAATCCGACGCTATCCAGCACCAAGACCATAAAGAAAACTCTGCTTTCGGCAATGATTGCCAGCGCCGCATGTGCGGGCATGGCGCACGCCGCCGATGACGGCAGCCTGACCTGGAACGGCGTCACCCTTTACGGCACCGTTGATATCGGCGTGGCTTACCAGACCCACGGCACGCCGCTCAGCGACGACTTCTATACCGGCTTGGGTTATCTGATTTCGAAGAACAGCAACAAATCGATAACCTCGGTTGCACCCAACGCCTTGAGCCAGTCGAAGGTTGGCCTGAAGGGTACGGAGCAGAT
>JANXUW010000295.1 GCA_025351985.1 Pseudolysobacter sp. | reverse complement strand
GTCTGCTCGAAGGCAAACTCGACTTGCGCGAGGCGCTGACATGCTGACCCGGCGCATCATTCCGTGCCTCGATGTGCGCGACGGCAAAGTGGTCAAGGGCGTGCGTTTTCGCGACCATGTCGTCATGGGCGAAATCGTCGATCTCGCCTTGCGTTATCGTGACGAGGGCGCTGACGAACTGGTGTTCTACGACATTACCGCGAGTCCGGAAAATCGCCGCGTCGATCGTGCCTGGGTCGAGCGTGTGGCGCGCATGATCGATATTCCGTTCTGCGTCGCCGGTGGCATTCGCAGTGTGGCTGATGCGCGCGAAATCCTGCATGCCGGCGCGGACAAGATTTCGGTAAATTCACCGGCGCTGGAACGCCCTGATCTGATCAACGAATTGGCCGATGCGTTCGGCGTGCAGTGTGTCGTGATAGGCATCGACAGTCGCCTGGTCGATGGCGAATATTGCGTCAATCAATACACCGGCGATCCGCAAAAAATGCGCGAGCTGGCGCGGCGCACGCTGGATTGGATGATCGAAGTGCAACAGCGCGGCGCTGGCGAAATCGTGCTGAACTGCATGGGCGCCGATGGCGTGCGCGAGGGTTACGATCTGACGCAGCTGCAGGCCGTGCGCGGCTTGTGCCATGTGCCGCTGATCGCTTCGGGCGGCGCGGGTGCGGTCGAACATTTTCGTGATGTATTTGTCGGTGCCGATGTCGATGGTGCGCTGGCCGCGAGCGTGTTCCATTCCGGCGCGATTCCGATCCCCACGCTGAAAAAATTTCTTGCCGATGCCGGTATCGCGGTGCGCCCATGAATGATGCAATCGACAACAATAGATTTATCGGCAACGATGCCATCGACAAGCTCGACTGGAACAAGGGCGACGGTTTGTTGCCGGCGATCGTACAACACGCGCAAAATACCAGCGTGCTGATGCTCGGTTACATGAATCGGGTGGCGCTGCAAGAAACGCTGCAAAGTGGAAAAGTGACTTTTTACAGTCGCAGCAAACAGCGTTTGTGGACCAAGGGCGAAAGCTCGGGGCATTTCCTGCTGCTGCAATCCGCGCAGATCGATTGCGACCACGACACGCTGTTGCTGCAGGCGTTGCCGCAAGGCCCGACGTGTCACACCGGCACGGCCAGTTGTTTCGGTGATGCCGCGATACCGCGTTTGAGTTTTCTCGCCGAACTCGACGCGTTGATCGCACAGCGAAAAATCGATCTTCCCGCCGATAGTTACACGACCAAACTGTTCGCCAGCGGCGTGCGCCGCATCGCGCAGAAAGTCGGCGAGGAAGGTGTGGAAACGGCACTTGCTGCGGTGGCGCAAGACGAAACTGCGCTCGTTGGCGAAGCCGCCGATCTGGTGTTTCATCTACTGGTGCTGCTGCATTCGCGTGGCCGCAATCTCGATGATGTGCTGACGCTATTGCGCTCGCGTCATCCGCTGTAACCAGACCAGGCGCAGCCGCCTCGGTCTGTGATGCTCGCGACCGCTACGCTTGCCGATCGGCGAGCTCAGCTCACGGATCAAAACCATTCTTGAAGATCCGATCACCCAACGGCCGCAGATCCATCCGCCACGCGCCGCTGCCATACGTGGCAGCAATGAGCGCATGCGTGTCGGCGGAGATTTCGAGATCGCTGATAACGCTGCCGGGCGGCATGCCCAGCAGCATCGGGCTGAAGTTGGCACCGCCATCGGTGCTTTCATAAACACCGATATCGCTACCGACAAAGAGGCGTTGCGCATCGCTGGTGTCGACTACAACACTGTTGGCGGGAACCACCGGCAAGCCGTTGCCGATGGCGCTCCAATTTGCCCCGGAATTAGTGGATTTGTATAACTTTGCAGTGCCGAAGGTGGAGTGCAGCGCATACACCACGGCAGGATTGCCCGGCTCGGTGGCGATATCGCTGACGCGACCGCTGCCGGCACCGCTGCTGACATCGGTCCAGGTCGGGTTGGCGGCGAGGGCATCGTCGGTGGTCCATACGCCGCTGCCGGTGCCGGCGTAAAGCCGCAGGGGCGCCGTGCCGGACGGATCGGGATCGCTGAGCACGACGACGCTGGCATTGGTGCCGGTACCGAAGGCCGGGCTGATTGCGCTCCAGGTGAAGCTGCTGGCGGTCTGGCTCGTGGCACCGCGGTAGACGACATTTGAGGCGGTGAACAGTTGCCCGCGGGTCACGACCATTGGCGTCACCCAAACAAAACTGCCACTCCCGGTGGCGCCGGTTG
>JANXUW010000290.1 GCA_025351985.1 Pseudolysobacter sp. | reverse complement strand
CCGCCCGCGCCGACCAGCACGACCCGCGATTGCTGCAACTTCACTTGACCCGCGACGCCGATTTCCGGCAGCAGCAAGTGCCGCGAATAACGCTCCACCGCGTCGGCATCGAGTGCACCGTGGTGCACCGGCAAGCTCTCGGCAGACCAGCGCGTGATGCCACCCGTGATCGACAGCACGTTGATGTAACCGAGTTCACGCAAGGTTTGCGCCGCGAGCAGGGAACGTTTGCCGGTGCCGCACAAGGTCAGGATTTGCCGATCGTATTGCGCTGCGTGGGTCGCGATCTGCTCTGCCAATAACGCTCGCGGAATGCCGATCGCATCGGCAATCGTATCCGCGGCGCGCTCGTCGTCCTCGCGCACGTCAACGATCAACGCGCCGTCGCGCTGGCGTTGCAGCGCCGCGCTAGGTGTGATTTCGCGGTTATCGGAAATGTTCATGTTGATGACATTGGAAATCGGTTTCATCAGATTCATCAAGGCTTATGCGAGACCGGGCAACGGCAAAAATTCGACTACGCTGCCCTGCGCGAGGTCGTGTTTATCTTCCGGCACGATCAGCAAAATGTCGGCCTCGCTCACGCCACGCAACATGCCGGAACCCTGCTTGGCGAGCGGTGTTGCCCATAACGTGCCGTTTTCATCGCACGTCAATGTTGCACGCAGAAATTCGGTGCGCGAATGTCGTTTTTGAATCGCAGATTGCAGACGCGCGCGCCACGTTTTTCGTGCGGACTGGTTGATACCAAGCATGGTATCGAGTGCCGGTCTGACCAAGCTCAGAAACGTGGCGATACCGGAAACCGGATTACCCGGCAGCGAAAAAACCAGCGCTTCGCCAATGCTGCCGAACAGGAACGGCATGCCGGGTTTGATGCGTACTTTCCACAGATGAATGCGGCCGATTTCCGCGAGCAGACCTGGCAGATAATCCGCTTCGCCCGCCGATACTCCGCCGCTGCTTAACACGATATCGGCATCGCGCGCGGCCTGTTGCAGCGCGGTTCGCAGCAGCGCCGGATCATCGCGCAGATGCTCGTGCCGAACCAGATCGACATCGAAAGTTCGCAGCAGACCGCCGAGACTGAAACGATTGCTGTCATGGATCTGGCCGAAGCCCAGCGGCACGCCCGTCGGCACCAGCTCGTCACCGGTCGTCAGCAGAACGGCGCGGATTCGACGCTTGACCGTGATCGTGCCGCAACCGAATGAAGCTAGAGTGCCGAGCTGTGCAGCGGTAAGCCGCATGCCGGCGCGCAACGCCAGTTCCCCGGCACGGTAATCTTCGCCAGCGGGTCGCGTGTTCGCCTCTGGCTTTTCACCGGCGCTCATCCAGACGAAGCCGCCGTCAACACGTGCATTTTCCTTGATCACGACACTGTCTGCGCCATGTGGTAACGGCGCACCGGTTGTGATTCGCACGCACTCGCCGGCTCCGACGGACGGTGCGCTGTTCCCCCCTGCGAAGATTTGGCCGATCAGTCGCAAAGCACGTTCGCCACTTTGCGGCAGGTCGGCGCCGCGCAAGGCGAAACCGTCCATTGCCGAATTCGCGAATCCCGGCACGTCAAACGGCGCAAACATATCCGTAACCAGTACGCGATCCAGCGCCATTTCAAGAGCAACGGTTTCCGGGGGCAATGTGTGTTCACTCGCGACCGCAATAATCAACTCTCGCGCTTGCTGCAAACTGATACCGGTTGCATATGCGGGTTGTTCAGCACTCATGCCGATTCGCCTCGAAGTCCAGAAAATCCTGCAGGGTATTCAGGTTGACGAAATCATCGGTGCGATCGGAAAAGTCCACGGCAATCGCGTTGATGCTGTCCTGCCATTGCCAGACGCCGATATCTTGCGCCAAAGCAGTCTGTGCGGACAAATTCAAATCGCGGCGATACAACGCGAACAATGGCTGCCGACGTTGGCCATCATGCACGAAAGCCGCGGCGGAATTCGAGTCTTTACAGGCCTGGTACAAGCGCTGCGCAAGATCAAGCGGCGGTGTTGGGCAATCGACCGGCAACGTCAGCAGCCAGTCATTTTTCAATGTTTGATACGCACTGACGATGCCGGCTAGCGGGCCGCGAAAATCCGCGTTGGCATCACGCACCGCTGGAGCATAAGCCGCGTAGATATCGATATGCCGATTGGCACAAATCACGATGGTCTGAACTTGCGTGGATACGCGCTCACAGACCCAAGCTATCAACGGTTTGCCAAACAGAAGTTGCAAACCCTTGTCGTGCCCACCAAGGCGTTGCGCCGCGCCGCCAGCC
>JANXUW010000286.1 GCA_025351985.1 Pseudolysobacter sp. | reverse complement strand
CCGGTCTGTCAGCATGTCGGTATCGGCGACCAGCACGATCTGGCCGTCTTCCTTCGATTCGGCCAGATGGTCCTTGCCGGTTTTCTCCGGGAACGCGCTCTTGAACTTTCCCTGCAGGCGACCGGCGACGATATACAACTGGCCGGTCGGCTCGTAGCCGTTCAAGAGCTGCTTCGGATCGGACAGCATCTTGAATCGCTCGGTGGCGACCGTTGTCGCATCCTTGCTGGTCTGGATCAGCGGCACCAGTTTCAGCGGGCTGTCCTTGTCGAGCTGGAAAAATCCGGCGCTCGAGGTATTGATGGTCTGCAGCTTGGCCGTGGTCACGTCGTCGGGATTCAGCGATACGCCGGTGAAGCCGAGAATGCCGACATGGCGGATCGGCGGCGCGCCTTGCGCGGTCGAAATCTGCAAGGCATAAGTGCGGTCGAGCACAACCTTGTTCGGATCGTATAAAACACCCCACGCCTTGAACAGTTTCGGCAAGTCGGATGACTTGTTCGCCATCGCCGCAGCCGCCGGATTGCTCGGATCGGACGGCACCTGCTCGCTCTCCGCGATCGGATCGACGAACACTGCGAGATGACCGCCGCGCAACACGAATTGATCAATCGCGTATTGCGCATCTTCGGTCAGGTCCTTTGGGTGGACCAGCACGAGCACGCTGATATCCGGGTCGATCGTCTTCAGCGACGGCGCGCTGAGTTGGCGCACGTCGAACAATTGATCGAGCTGCTGCTGCACCGCCCACGGATCGCGCATCTGGCGTGTGCTCGGATCGAAACCGGCGCTGATCGGCAGGCTGCTGACGATGCCGACGACGGGCTTCTTGCTGATCGCCAGACCGTGGATCAGTTTCGCCACGTCGTATTCGAGAAACTCTTCCTTGGCCGGATCGAGAATCGGAATCGCCGCCTTGCCGTTGGTCGAGTTGGTGCCGGCCAGACCAAAGAACAGGTTCTCACCGCCCTGCCCGACCGGAATCGCCTGCAGGCCGAGTGTGGTGGCGCGATCTTCGTCTTCCGAATACGGCAGAGGATCGATCACGTCGAGCTTCAGCTTGCCGCCGGCGCGCGCGGCCATCTCGTCGAGCATTTCACGCACGCGCGTGGCGTAGGTGCGCAAGCCTTGATTGTTCTGCGTGCCCTTGTCGGAGAAAAAATAATACAGATGCACCGGCTCGTCGATTTCGCCGAGAATTTTCTTGGTGCCCTCCGACAGCGTGTACAGATGATTGGTGGTGAGGTCCAAACGCGCGCCACGGAACAGCGCATTGCTCAGCAGCACCACGGCCACGAACAGCACGGCGAGGATGGCGAGTGCGCTGCCGGTAAGAAGTCGTCGATTATTCATAATGTGTGCTCCTCAATCGGCTTTCTTGAGGTCGATGACCACGGCGTTGGCGTACAGCCAGAAGCCGATCGTCGCCAGGAAATAAATCATGTCGCGCAGATCGATCACGCCTTTAGTGATCGACGTGAAGTGACCCAGAAAACTTAGCCCGGCTATTGCATCAATTACGCCTTGCGGCAAAAACAACCGAAGAAGCTCCAATACAAATGGCGTTCCGGCCAACAGTAGAATCAAACAAAGTACTGCGGTGATGATAAATGCGATCACCTGATTCCGCGTAACCGCGGAAATGCACGAGCCCACCGCGAGAAACGCTCCAGCCATCAAAAAGCTACCGACATAGCTGGCAAAGATCACTCCGTTATCAGGCGACCCGAGATAGTTCACGGTAATCCAGATTGGAAATGTCAGCGCCAACGCAATACCGATGAACGCCCATGCTGCAAAAAATTTCGCAAATACTGCTTCCCACATTGTCACTGGCAAAGTCAGCAGTAATTCAATCGTTCCGCTTTTACGCTCCTCCGCCCACATGCGCATTGATACCGCAGGAATCAAGAACAAGTACAGCCACGGATGAAAAGAAAAGAATGGCTGCAAATCTGCTTGGCCGCGTTCAAAAAAATTGCCCATGTAAAATGTGAACGCTGCCGCCAGCAAAAGAAAAATAAC
>JANXUW010000285.1 GCA_025351985.1 Pseudolysobacter sp. | reverse complement strand
CAACGATGGCACCCGGAATGCCAGTGGCGATCGCGAGCATCATCACCACGATCTGCATCAGGCCGGCGAGCAGCGGATGTTCGACGATCATCGCCTGCAGGCGTTGTTGTTCCGCCGCGAGATGCGCGGGTTGAAATCGTTCGAGCGCGCCGTTGCAAAGCAATACGATGCCGAGCGTGATCAGCAATAACAACGGAAGCAGAGGGCGTAGGCGTTTCATGCGGACAAAAAATCAGGGCCGGTTTGCACCGGCCCTATCAGGGTGAGTTGACGACTAGGATAACAAGTCGTCGGACTTGACGCAGCGTTGGCGGCAAGCGCCGCGCAATGCTGCGCAGATTCGTTTATTGCGGCGGCGCTTCGAGACCGTCGGCGAAGATGCGATCGATCGCAATCGTCAGCACCTGGCCATCGTGATCCGAGCTGTGCGCGGCGGTGGTGGGATCGAGCACGGTCGGCGTGGTGCCGCTGATACCGGCTTCGGAAACATCCGAATTGCCGTGCGCGTTCGAGACGCTGACAAAATCCTTCCAGCCGCGGCGCGACAGCAACACGTGATCGATTTCCTGTGCATACCCGCTGAAGTTGTACGAGTAGCGCTGGGTCGAATCGGCCTTGATGCCGCTGTCGATCAGCGTCGGGCTTGGCGCGACATAAGTGCCGCTGACATCCCAGTATTGATTCTGCGCCTGCACCGCCGCGCCGGTGATCATGCCAGTGACATCGACATAACCGTCGGTGAATTCATAGGCGTTGAAATCGCCGACCACGATCAGCGGCACGTTGACATCGCCGGTGATGTCGAACGGGCCGGGTGCGATTACGCCGGCGCCGTTCTGGCGTGCATCACCTGCACCTACGAGTGTGCCGCCGCTTTGCAACGCCTGCACGATGCTGGCAACCTGCACAGCCTGTTCGACGCGCTTGTGACCGACATATTCCTTGCCGACCACGCCGAGGTTGATCAACGAGCGATCGTAGATCACCAACAGGTTGAAGTGATAACCGTTGAACGTTGCATCGAGCAACACCGGTGGTCGGTCGTTCAACAGGCATCACGTACCGCTGCTGCAGCTCGTCGTGGTGGTATCGCGGTACATCTGCGTGACTGAATTCACGACGACATCGCTGCGCACGAGAATACCGAGATTGATGCCGCCGGGATCGTTGCCGGGTATCGTGAATTGCTGATAGGTGAGCGTGTTGCCGCTATCGGCGTAGATCTGATTCTTCAGGTCGGTCAGGGTCGAATAATTTTCGATCTCTTCCACGCCCAGCGCGATCGGCGCCTTCAGCACTTCGCGGATCTGCTTCGACATCTTCTGCAGGCGGATCGCGTATTGGGCCGGAGTCGGGCAGGTATCGCTGGCGCCTGTGCCGGTGCACGAGTCGGTGTACGCGCTGGTGTCCGCGCCATCAGCAGTAGCGTTGAAAAAATGCAGCATGTTCTGCGTGCCGATCGTCAGTGTGCCATCGGCGGAATCCTTCACCGGCTGCGGATAAGTCGGTGCCGGAATGGCCGTGTTGGTGGTCATGCTGATCGGATAGATTTCGTACGCGCCCTTGAAACCCTGAATCACGCCGGTAAGGCTGAAGTGAGTGCCGGCGTTGTAGATGAAGCCAGCCGATGAGAAGCCGAGTCCGTTGTAAAAAATTTCGATGATTTCCGGATCGCCATCCCACACCGGAATGCTGCCGCCGAGGCCCGGATACGCCGCACCGATTTCGCGGAAGGGACGCGCCTGACTCGCGACGGTGGCATAAAAACCCGAAGGCACGCCCTGGTGCACACCGTCCGAACCGGTGCCGAAGGTTGGGCCGGTCACGATCGCGTCGTTCATCTGCAGCAGCATGCCGTCGAGGCACGCAAAGTTATTGGCCTGTAGGCCGTCGCTCGGCAGGATCGCGGCATTCGCGCAGATGCCATTGGTCGGGTTGGTCGACGGCGGATTGCTATCCAGCACCACGGCGGCCGGCATCGTGCCCGGACCATTGACGGTGGTGATCGGCGTGATCAGTTCGGTCGAGCCGTTGAATTCCTGCACGGTGGCAGTGACTGTCACCGAGTTGCCAACGACCACGCTGGGTGCCGAATTAAGGAACACGTAAACCGCATCCGACGTAGTGACATCATTGTCGCCGAGCGGATCCTGGATGAAGAAACCCTTGGCGCCGACTGCCGTCACCGTGCCGTTGGTGGTGACGGTGGATGCAAGCAGCGGTGATGCCGCGCCATGGCCCTGGATCTGCATGATCGTCACCGGCGGCGTGGTGACGGTGAGCGAAATCACCGCGGTTGCCGTGCGTGCCTGTGCATCGGTCGCCGTGGCGGTCAGCGACTTGGTGCCGCCGCCGGTGGCGCCAGCGACCGAGGCGTTGTACGAAAACACGTTGTCGCCGGCAGTGGCGTCGCCATTCAGGCCGTCGTCGAGGAATACCTGCGTGGCCGAGCCGCCGATCGCGGTCAGGTTCGCCGTTACTGTGATGCCGGTGCTCGGTGGCGTGGTGCCCGGCGTAACCGTCACGGTAAGCAAGCTGCTTCCGCCTGCGGCCACCGACGACGGACTGGCGGCGCCGACGGCGCCTGGGCCACCGCAGCTATGCAGCGGCAGTGTCTGGGTATTGCGTGGGTTTGGTGTTGCAACCGCAAAATCGGCCGCATTGTTGTTGTTATCGGTGCAGCCGGCGCCGTTGCGGATAGCAGCCAGCGTTGCGCTCAAATTGGCCGTCGGGGCTGCGCCCTCGGCACAGTTGGCGGTCGTGCCGTAACCGATTTCATCCAGCACGCCGGTGCTCGGACACGCACCGCTCAGCGCTGTGAT
>JANXUW010000248.1 GCA_025351985.1 Pseudolysobacter sp. | reverse complement strand
AATCTTCGGCAGGCTGTTCTCGATCCAGTCCGCCAGCGCCGCGACGCGTTTGCCGACCTGCTTGCCGAGCGGCGTCAGCCGATACTCGACGTGCGGTGGCACCGTCGCATACGACGTGCGCGACGGCGGGTAGCTCTAACTCTTCTTGTGACAATAGTTTTTTGCTTTCAATGACTTCCGTATGTGCGAACGGAGGCGTGGCTGGTGTTACGGGTACATGCGACTCATTCGCTAACACCTACTACAATGGGGTATCCAATTTTGGTCAAGGAGCGTTTGACTCCGATCAAAATGCTGTCAAATGCAATCAGCTTGGCCGAGCGTCGAAAAAGGATCATTGTTCGTTGTGAATAAAAATCTATGGATTTTACTAATTGCAATCCTCACCGTCATGGTGGGGTGGTCTATTTGGATTTTCTTGCCGAGCAAAACACCTATAATTAAACAAGCTAGTGGTCAGAAAACCGCAAATTCCGATCCTAGTTCTGAAATCAGTAATACGCAAAAAAGTAAGACAAATCTAGTTATACCTGCTAAATATAAGTTATCTGAATCATCTGTTCCGAATTCGCACAATATTGACGAATGGCTGGCAAATTATACATCTTTAGATCAGAAAAAAATCAGAGATTTTTCTGAAAGATATAATGGAGTATTAAAAATATCTGGTCCTGGCCAGATTGCGTGGATGGCGGAGCATGGCTACCCCACGCCTGAGGATATAATTACGGCCTCTGAATTTAGTACGGCAAAGCTTAAAGAACTCGCTGGTCAGGGAAACAGTAAGGCAGAAATGTTGTTATATGACCGTCTGGTCGATGAATATATTTCTGCGAGAGATGCTTTTGTTTCTGCAGGTAATCGGCGCATCGATTTCAACATGACCGATGGCAGCAGCAAAATATCTGAAATAATGGAACTTCAACAAGGCCTTAGTTCCTTGGACAGCCCCTTTGTCTTCTATTTAGAAATGAGAAATCAGGAGCTTGTGCAAACTCCTGATGCGTTTGCAAGTGAGTCAAGTATCCTTTCTGGTCTTTTAGCAGCACAACAAAGTGGTGATATTCGCGGCATTGTTTTACTTCAAGATTGCGTTGTCTCAAAGGTATGCAGTGCTGATGATGCGGGGATTGCTACTGGTGCAGCAATAAGCGTAGCCAAGGCAAGTCAGATGAATGCTATCCGGGGTGGTTGCAGTAACTTGCCCCCAGTGCAGATGCCGGCGAACTGATTTCTTCCAGGAGGTGCCTCTGGACGTGCAGGAGTACTGTGTGGCTGTCCGAAGCAGCCAGTTGGGGACTAAAGGTTCCCCCGGTTGTTAATCGATCCACGGGGTTCAATTCTCCGCCGCTTACGGCGACAACTGTCTGAAAGCCAGCACATTGAAAGTGCACAACCCCCCGCTGCTTGCGGCGGGGTGCTTTCCGTCGTATGCGAATCATCGGCATACGCGATCGCTAGATACAAAGCGTGAACACCGCAGCGATGTACAACAACGTCGCCAACACGATGCCGCGAAACGGAATCGAAAACCAGTAATACCATGCGAGCGTCACGTAACCGGCCAGCAGCAAAAATCCGAGCGACAGCAGAAACGTTGATCGCAACAGCAGGTTGGCATGCGCGAGTGCGAGGAATCCGTAGATCAGGCCAAACAGGATCGCACCGAAACTGTGGCTCGCATTGAAGCCGATCCACGCGCGCCAGATTGTGGTCTGGCGCGCCAGCATCGGCGACACAGTTTGCATTTACGCGATCAGGCTCGCATCGCGCGGATGCAGGCGCGTGCCGACAAACGTGTAGAGAAGATGGACGAGGCCGAGTAGCAGGATGATTGCGGCACTCGCGGCGATCAGCAATGAAGAAATCGTTTGATTAGGCATGTTCGGCTCCAGCGGGGGTTTCGCTCACGCAACGTCCTCGATGAGGCTGCACTCGATCCAGAGCAATCGCAGATACAAATTCATTGGCGTAGTATTGGTTCGCTTGCGAACAATATAGTTCGTTTCCGAACCAATAACAAGATGACCAAGACGACCGACGAAAACTCCCGCGCCGCGATTCGATCGTGGCTGGCCGTGGTGCGCGCGTATCATTTGTGCGATGCGGTGATGACGCAGAATCTCGCCGCGATCGGCATGCGCACGCCCGATCACGAGATCCTCGCCAACCTGCTGCGCGATCCGGGCATCAGCCAGCAGACTCTTGCGCAGCGCTGCTTCACGGCGAAAAGTCACATCAGCAGCCTGGTCAGCCAGCTCGAAAAACGCGGATGGGTGAAACGCGAAACCGACCCGAATGATGCGCGCGCGCGTCGTCTGCGCCTCACCGCAAAAGGCGAGGCCATGGCTAAAAAAACGGCCGCCGTGCAGGCTGAGGTGGTGCGCGCGATGACCGAAATGCACAGCCCGGAAGAACTGCTTGAAGTCGGAGACGCGATGCGACGGGTCAGCGCCAGACTCGAAGCATTGCTGGTTTAGGTTCCGGTAAAAACAACGCGCTCGCATCGTCAGCGCCATTCCCACTGCAGCGCGTTGATGCATCCGTGCTGCGCCAAGCGGCACTGCAGCGACGTGCGCAAACCAAAACCTGTTGTGCGCACTCGACGCATAAAATCGCCAACGCAAAATGTTGCGCTGTGTTTGCGTAGGACATTGGCCGCGATTAGCCTGCTTGCCTCACTCTGGAGGGGAATCCCGTGAAAACTGCAAGCATCTCGCTCGCCATACTGCTCGCGCTCTGCGCCGCGCCGTGCGCCATCGCCGCGGAGAATAACGACAGCCCTGCCGCACCGCCCGCAACGGCCGCCGGGGCGGACGCCTTTGTCGCCGCGCTCAACAAGCAATACAAGGCCGATTATCCCGAAGCGACCGCCGCGCAGTGGATTGCCGAAACCTACATCAACGGCGATACGCAATTGCTCGTATCGCGCAGCAACGAGCGCAGCCTCAGCAAGCTGTCGGCGGATGTCGAAAAATCCAAAATCTACGCCAGCGTGCCGGGCATCAGCGCGGCGAGCAAACGCAGCATCGAGCTGCTGAAACTCTCAACCGCGATGCCCGCACCGAAAGATCCGGCCAAGCTCAAGGAACTCACCGAAATCGCGTCTAGGCTCGATGGCGAATATGGCGCAGGGAAATTCTGCAGCGACGAGAAAGATCCGGCGACCTGCCGCAATCTTGATGACCTGTCGAAGGTGCTGGCGAATAATCGGGATTGGGATGCCGAGCTTGCGGCGTGGGCCGGCTGGCATCACACCAGCCGAGTGATGCGCAAGGATTACGTGCGTTTCGCCGAGCTGCTCAACGATGGCGCGCACGATCTCGGTTACGGCAACGTCGGTGAACTCTGGCGCGCCGGTTACGACATGCCGCCGGCAGCGTTCAAGTCCGAGACGGATCGACTGTGGAGCCAGGTGCGTCCGCTGTACGAGCAGTTGCAGTGTTATGCGCGCGGCAAACTCAAGGCCGAATACGGCGATCGCATGCCGAAGGATGGCACCATTCCCGCGCATATCACCGGCAATATGTGGGCGCAGAACTGGGCCGCGCTATATCCGCTGCTGCAGCCGTACAAGGATGCCGGCAGTCTCGATGTCGATGCTGCACTCGTCGCGCAAAACTATGACGCGCCGAAGATCGTGCATCGCGCCGAGGATTTTTATCGTTCGATCGGTTTCCCCGCCCTGCCCGCATCGTTCTACGACAAGTCTCAATTGACGCGTCCGCGTGATCGCGATGTGGTGTGTCACGCCAGCGCGTGGGATCTCGACCAGGCCGGCGACGTGC
>JANXUW010000190.1 GCA_025351985.1 Pseudolysobacter sp. | reverse complement strand
AACGGATAATCGCGCGAATTCGAATGTAGTCGCGCGCTTGCCGTCATCCCAGCGAAGGCTGGGATCCATTTTGATTGTGCGACAAAAAGTCAACATGGATCCCAGCCTGCGCTGGGATGACAGGCTCTCTTGATGTTGTGGAAAACCGAGCCTTCCGCAAACTGCCGCCGAGCAGGATGAGCATGATCGCGCTGCTCAATCGTCGCTGTTCGGATCCACACCCGGAAACAGCACCTCGGTAAATCCGAAACGCGAAAAATCGGTGATGCGCATCGGATAGAGTTTGCCGATCAGATGGTCACATTCGTGCTGCACGACACGCGCATGAAAATCCTCGGCGATGCGATCAATCGGCGCGCCGAACTGGTCGAAGCCGCGGTAATGAATTTGCGCGTGGCGACTGACCACACCACGCAATCCCGGCACCGACAAACAACCTTCCCAACCGTCGAGCAACAGATCTGAAATCGGCGTGATCTGCGGATTCAACAGCACCGTTTGCGGCACCGGCGGCGCGTCGGGATAGCGCTCATTATGTTCGAAACCGAATACCACGATTTGCAGATCGATACCGATCTGCGGCGCCGCCAGACCGACACCGTTCGCCGCGCGCATGGTGTCGAACATGTCCCGCAGCAGCTCATGCAGCTCCGGCGTATCGAAGTGCGTTACCGGCTCGGCGATGCGCAACAAGCGCGGATCGCCCATCTTGAGAATTTCGCGAATCACCGTGTTTTTCTCCACAGGTTTGTGTCCGCAAACGCTACGCTGCGGACGTTGAGAAATCCACTCAGGCGGCGCGCGATTGTCGCCACATCGAGAACATCAGCCGCGGCCAGACGATCGCAAAATGTGCCCAGATACCGAGCCAGACGATAGCGCGCAATATCGGATTCCGCGCCGCCGGATCGAACTTGCGAAACCAGCGCCACATGCCACGATGTTTGTGGCGTGCGACGAATACCGGACGATGCCGGCTCGAACTGCCCTGGCGATGAATCACGCGCACATCGCCGGCGAACAGAACGCGATAACCGCCGTCGCGCACACGGCGACACAAGTCCATATCTTCACAATGCAGGAAATATTCCGGATCGAATCCACCGATTTTTTCGAAGACATCGCGCGGCAGGAACATCAACGCGCCGGATACTGCTTCGACATTTTCGATCGATGCATTTTGCACTGAGACGAGCGGCGGCATTTCGACGCCCTGCAACGCCGGCCAGCGATTTTCCCAACGCGATAATCCACTGAAACTCATCAGCGCACGACGCAGCAACGGATCGCGACGACGGATCGCGCGCGCCGGTCGGCCATCGGGTTCACAGATGCAGACACCGATCAGGCCGGCCTCGTTTTGCTGCATCGATAAATCACGCAGTCGCGCGATGCTGTCGGTCTCGATAAAACAATCGGGATTGAGAAAAAGCACGGCATCGCCACGCGCGTACCGTGACGCAAGATTGCAGGCCGGGCCGAAACCGAGATTTTTCTCGTTGCGGAAAATTCGCAGACGATCATCGTCAGCGAACCGCTGTTGCAATCGCTCGATCGCGCCATCCGTGGAAGCGTTGTCGGCGATGATGAGCTCGAACGGCGCGGAACTCGCCAGCACCTGCGCGACACACGCATCGAGCGTGGCGCCGCTATCGGCGGCAACGATAATGACGCTGGTCAACGCGGGCATGGATGGAGCCGCGAAAATTTCGGCGACGCGTCGGTTGCGCGCGCGTCGATCACAATCCGGCGAGCAGCTTGTCGCCCTGGTCGTGCGCGTGTTGCCACATTGCCGGCCACACGGCATACGCATCTGCCAACTGGCGCAACTCGCTGCTCAGCGCATCGGCGCAATCGCGCTCGCTGCTGGCATCATCCCAGTCGGCCAGGCGCGGCGCCGATTTTGTCGTCAGTGCCTTGCCATTCGCCTGAACGATGGCCCGCATGTCGGCCTCCCAGTACACCGGCGCATCCTTCGCGCCTTCGAGTTGTTGCTGCAGGCGTTCGATCAGATCGGCGCGAGCGAAACTCAGATATTCGCGCAGATGGGCGACGCGTTCGCGTTCGGTCGCACTGGCCAGATCGCGCAGAACTTCGGCCAACAGATGCATGCGCTGACCCGGATCGCCGGCGCGATGACTCGGCACCTGGCGCTGGATAAAATCGCACAGAAAATGATTGAAGCGCGGCGTATGCGCCTGCATGGTTTTGTCAGAACGCGTGCGTTCCGACTCCTGCACATGGCCGATCGATACCGGCAATTCCATCACCACCGAATCGGGATGACAGAAGCTGGTGCCGACGCTGAACAGCCCGTCTTCACCACGACCTAGCGGATTGGTACACGGCAACATCAGGCTGTTGTCGAACACGAACGGCGAGAAAAATACCGCGCTCGAAACGCGCGCCTGCGGCACGCCGTACCAGAGATTGCGCGACTCGACATTGCGCAGATAGCTGTCGCGATCGCGCCAGAAATCGGCGCGACTTTCGGCATCGAGCTGATACATCCACGCGCCCGATTCGGTACGCGACGCGCCGTAGGTGCCTTGCAGCGTGCTGATCACGTGCGCTTCCGGCGAGAGCAGATTCAGGCGACTCAGATTCAAGCCGCGCAGCGCCTGGCGATCAAGGCGAAACGCATCGTTGGCGCTGAGCGCGCCGAGCGACTGACCGCAGGCTTCGAGATGCAAGGCGAACGGATCTTCGATGACTTCTTCGCCCGCACCTTGCGCGCCGTCGAAGTTGCGATAAAAACGCGCGAAGGATTTGCCGTTCGGATCGGGATCGAGGCCATCGCGCGCATTGTCGAAACGTCGCAGCGGCAGGCGCTGGTCTTCGTCGAACAAGGCCATGCGCGCGCCGGCCGAAAGCAACAACGCAAGATTCCAGCCGCGACCGCCGCCGAAACGCTGCTCCGCTCCACGCTCGAACAAATGCGGCAGAATGGCACGGCTCTGCGGCAACGCTTTTTGTAGGCGCTCGGCCAGTTTGCGCCGCTCGCCCGCGCCGACATGGCTGACCTTGCAACCGGTGCTACGCGCGAATTCGCGCAACAGATCGCGCTGGCGATTGATGTTTTTTTCGTCGACCGAATCGTCGAGCAAAACGTAGTGCCGGCCCGCGCGGAAGCGGCGCTCGTAGTCGGTCAGGGAAATCAGCAGACGTTCCAGTTGCGCCGGTCGATCGCAGGCGCGAATGAAGATCGCCCGCAACGGTGCCTGCATCCTTGGCGCGACATTCGCGAGTTCGGTGATGAAATCTTTTTCCGCGATCATCAGGCCACGTTTGATCAGGCTTTCGAGCACGCGCTGCATGCCCTCACGCTGATTGCCGAGATTCGGAATCGTGGTGAGGATGCGGGCGATGTGTTCGTCCAGCGTGCGGAACTCGCGGCACTGATCCATCGCCTGCAAAACCTGGAAGGTCATGACGTGCGGTTCGCCATCGCGTTTGGCCATGAACACACATTCGCTGGACGACAACGACGCGACAAAACCGTCCACCGAGGCATACAACGGCGCATTCGGATCGGGCCGCACCGCGGCGGTTGCACCGACCGGAACCGCACCGTAATTGATTTGATAATCCACGTTCTTTTCCATGAAATTTGTCTGGCCTGAATACCGGCGACTAGCGCCAGCGGCGCCACCACGGGCGCGGTTCTTTGATGCTGCCGGCAGCTGGTGGTTCCGTGCTTACCGCCTGCGACGCGCGCAATTTTGCGGTTTCGTTTCGCAGCGTATCAAGCTCGGCTTCTAGCTCGGCGATGCGCCCGCCGGCGGCCATGTTCTTGCGTACTTCGTGATTGTAATGCGCGTATACCGATTCTTCGCGATCGCCGAATAAAGCGAGGCCCGGCAAGGCCAGCGGCAACTCGCGCTTGCTGCACACGGCGATGAAATACAGCGGCGCATAATCGAGATTGTCGTCGATGCTGGCGCCATCTTGCGTGGCAGTGGCGGCGACATATCCCGAGGCTTTTGCATCACCCTCATCCAGCGCCCAGAGCACCGACTGGAACAGCAATTTCTGACCGTACAAACGCACCGACGGAAAATGCCGGCGCAACAAAACCAGCAATTCATCGCGATACAGTTCACGCACGTGGAACTCGTTGCGGAATCCGGAAATATCGCTGTAGGTGCGTTTGTCCGGCGAGGAAATCAGCAACAGACCGTCGTCGGTCAAGACTCGCGCAAATCCCGCTACCAGTTCATCGTGGGCATGCACATGTTCTAGCGTTTCGAACGACGTCACGACATCGAAAGACGCTGCCGGCAAATCCAGCGCGGTAGCATCGCCTTGCGCAAAACGCAGGTTCGTCTGCGTGCCGTAACGCGACTGCGCATGCGCCACCGCGCTGGTTGCGATATCGACACCGAGCACGGATTGCGCGCTGGCGGCGAGCATCGCCGATCCATAACCTTCGCCGCACGCAGCATCGAGCACGCGCTTGCCGGTTACCAGGCCGCGCGAAAATGCATAACGATGCCAGTGTTCGTACCAGATCTCGCGCGAACATTCCGGCGTGAAACGTTCGCCGGTGAATTCGAGTGCAGACGCTTTTGTATCGGTCATGGTGCGGTGCCGGCGCGTGAATCGGCAGCGTTCGGCAATGCGTTCGGTGCGATCCAGCGATGTGGCAAACGTACCATGCCGAGTTCGCGCGAACTGCCGCGGATCGTCAAGCCGCGCTCGATCGTGTCGAACAGACGCACGCCTTCGGTATCCAGCGCGTGCATGCGCACGGTGTAGCCGCCAGGCAGCAAACACAGCGCGGGGAAATGCACCTCGGCCATGTAGATGCCGGGCGATTGCAAAGTCACCTCGGCACCGTCCATGTCGGAACTGACGCCATACACCGGCGTGCTGTCGGCGCGCACGATACCGAGCATCACCACCGGCACGCGGCCATCGCGCGAATGCACCTTGGTGCGGATGCGCAATTCGTCGCCGTGTTCGAGCAACAACGGCATCTCGTGCGACTCGTCGTTGAGCCAGACATCGAGCAAATGAAACTCCATGCCTTGCGCCTCGACCACGGCGCGCTGCGGCGCCTGCGTGGTGTTTTTGCGCTCGTGGTAGGACAGATACGCCTGCGTCACATCAAACACATCGCCTTGCGCCGAGATCACGCCGCTCTTGAGCCAGATCGCGTGTTTGCAGAGCTTCTGGATGTGATACATGCTGTGCGAAACCAGCAGCAGGGTGCCGCCGCTTTCGAGATATTCCTCGATCCAGCGCACGCATTTTTTCTGGAACGATTCATCGCCCACGGCCAGCACTTCGTCGGTGATCAGCAGATCGGGCCGCGTTGCCGCGACCACCGCAAATCCGAGCCGCACCACCATGCCGGACGAATAATGCTTGACCGGCTCGTCGATGTAATGGCCGATGTCGGCGAACTCGATGATTTCGGGCAGACGCAGGCGGATTTCATCGCTGCTCAAACCGTACAACGCGGCACTCATTGCGATGTTTTCGCGACCGCTGTATTCGGGATGAAAACCCGCGCCGAGTTCGAGCAACGCGCCAATGCGCCCATGCACCTTGACGTTGCCGGCGCTCGGCGTGAGCACGCGGGAAATGAGTTTCAGCAAGGTCGATTTGCCGGCGCCGTTTTCGCCGATCAAACCGACCGACTGACCGCGCCACACTTCGAGATTGATATCGTGCAATACCGTAGTCGCATCGACTTCACGACGCCCGGCCAGCAGGCGCAACAACGCACGCAGGCGGTCGCTGCGATGAAACACCTTGGGATAGGATTTGCCGAGACCATGCGCCTGAACCAACAAGCCGGTTTTTGCTGAGGACTTGCTCACAGAAAATCCTCGAAATGCGAGTCAAGCCGACGAAACACAACGATACCCAAAGCCAGCACCGCGAGCGCCACGATCAACGCCGCGAAACAGGCGCCGGGCGCGATCGATTCCGAACCAAGCAACAAGGCGCGCATCTGTTCCGGGTAATAGCTGAACGGGTTGAAACCCATCCAGTCGCGATACGGCTCCGGCAGGATTTCACGCGGATAAAATATCGGCGAGGTGAACTGCCACAGCATCATAAGTTGCGTCAGCACCTGGCCGAGATCGCGCACAAAAACCTGCAGCGCCGAGAACAGAAATCCCAATCCCAGCACGAGCAGCGCCATCTGCAAATACACCAGCAATGCCAGCGGCAACATGATCAACTGGATCGGCGTGCCCCACAGCGCCATCGCAATGCAAATCGCGATGAAACCGAGCAGGTGCAAGCTCAGGCTCGCACCGACACTGGCGATCACCAGCACTTCGCGCGGTAACGCCACCTTGCCGATCAGCCCGGCATTTTCCGGCAACACGGTGGTGCTGCGCGTGATCGCTTCGGAGAACGCGATCCACGGCCACAAACCCATCACGAGAAACGGAACAAAACCGGTGGCGACTGCGTTTTGCGCACCCGCCTTGAAAATCGGCCCGGCCTTGAAGATATAGACGAAGACAAAACTGTAGACCGCCAGCTGCATCAGCGGTTGCAATAACGCCCACAGTCCGCCGCTGAAACTGCCGAGATAGCGATTCCGGATTTCGCGACGCGTGAAGTTTAGCGCCAGACTGAGTGCGCGCATGCGGTGATCGTTCAAGTGTGTGGCGCCAGGCCTGAGCCGCGCATTATCGCCGACATGACGCGCTGGAGCCAGCCACGGCCAGAAATCCCGTTCAGTGTTCGAGATACGCCGGCCCGCCCAACTGATGCACCTGGCGTTCGACCCAGGCGGTATGGCGCAATACATACGGCGTCGGTGGATCGATATGGTAATGCCGCGGATTCGGCAGTAGCGCGGTCAACAGCGCGGCTTCATGCGCCGTCAGCGCGCTCGCGGGCTTGTGGAAATACACGCGGCTGGCCGCTTCGGCGCCATAAATACCGTCACCGAATTCAGCGATGTTCAAATACATTTCGAGGATGCGGCGCTTCGGCCAACACAACTCGATCAGCACGGTGAAATAACCTTCCAGCCCTTTTCGCACAAAGTTGCGCCCACCCCAGAGGAACAGATTTTTCGCGACCTGCTGCGAAATCGTGCTGGCGCCGCGCAATTTTTCGCCGGCATCGGCCTCGTCCAGCGCCGCTTGAATCGCCTGCACATCGAAACCGTGATGGATCGGAAATTTCTGATCCTCCGAGGCGACCAGCGCGATCGGCAATTCGTTGCCCGCTTGCTGCCACGGAATCCACTGGTAACGCAGATGAAAATCCCGTTCGCCGGCGACATGCGCATGGATCCAGCGACCCAGCATGAATGCGCTGGTGACCGGCGGCACAAAACGCAGCAGCAACACAACCAGCCACGTCAACAACAGCCACGCCAGCAACAAACGCCAGGTCCAGCGCCACATGCGTCGCCAAGCACCGCGCGGCTTGGTAATCGTGGAAGATGTCGAACTCATGCAGGTCATCGGGTTGCCAACGAGCGTGCATGATCGCATCGTCGATCACGGCCCGCGAGCACTTGCAATCCTTGCCGCCACCTCCACCAATGGTGGTCAACTTTCGCACGCTGGATCGACCATGGCCGACAATTCTGATTTTCTGCAACGTTTCATGCTGGAAAACGCCGGCGTCAGCGGCGCGCTGGTGCGGCTTGAATCGACCTGGACTCAGGTGCGCGAGCGTGCCGACTATCCGCCATCGGTGGCGCGCGTGCTCGCCGAAACCCTGGTCGCCAGCGCCCTGTTCACCGGCAACATCAAATTTAAGGGCCGGCTGTCGATCCAACTCAAGGGCGGCGAAACCCTGCCACTGGTTTTCAGCGAATGCACACATGAAGGCAGGTTGCGCGGACTGGCGCGCTGGCAAAACGAGGTAACCGCAGATTTTCCGGTCGGCAGCAGCGGCGTAGTGGTCGCAATCACGATCGAGCATGCGGATAGCCAGTTGCGCTCGCAAGGACTGGTTTCGGTCGAAGAGAATGCCAGTCTCGCCGCTGCATTCGAGCAATACTTCGATCGTTCCGAACAATTGCCGACGCGACTGTTGCTCGCCAGCGACGGCATTCGCTGCGGCGGCATCATGCTGCAACGGGTCGCCAGCACCGGCGGTCACGATGCGGTGGTCGATGCCGATGCGTGGAACCGCGTCAATCATTTGCTGGCCACGCTTAGCCCCGAGGAATTGCTCAGCCTGCCTGCCGAGATTTTGCTGCAACGCCTGTTTCACGAGGAAGATGTACGCCTGTCGGCGCTGCGCCCGCTGCATTTCGGCTGCAGTTGCTCGCGCGAGCGCGTCGGTGGC
>JANXUW010000176.1 GCA_025351985.1 Pseudolysobacter sp. | reverse complement strand
GGCGATCGATCCTGTCGGCTGGAAAAAGGAAATCGCCGCAATCGGCGAATACCTCGCCTCGTATGGCACGCGTACGCCGACGGCGCTGCATGCCGAACAACAACGTGTGGCGGCGGCACTGGCCTAGACGCCACAGTGATCGTGGTGCGGCGCGATTCGATGGCGATGAAACCGTTTTGCGGCTACAACTTCGGCGACTATTTCGGCCACTGGTTATCGTTCGCCGCCAAGGCCGACAAGCTGCCGAAAATCTTTCACGTCAACTGGTTCCGCAAAGGCGCGGACGGCAAATTCCTGTGGCCGGGATTCGGCGACAACATGCGCGTGCTCGAGTGGGTGGTGGCGCGTTGCACGGGCAAGGCAGCGGCGGTCGAAACCCCGATCGGCAATCTGCCGCGTGCGCAGGATCTGAATCTCGATGGTCTGGCGATCGGCGAGCCGGAGCTGGCAGCGCTGCTGGCGATCGATCATGCCGGCTGGAAAAAGGAAATCGCCGCGATCGGCGAATACCTCGCCTCTTACGGCACGCATACGCCGGCGGCCTTGCATGCCGAACGGCAACGCGTGGCGGCAGCGCTGGCCTAGTCCTGCAACGATCATGGTGTGGCATTCGGCCAAGCGCTCATGAAGGCTTTTTATTGCCATCATTTTGTTTTGCCGTTGCCGCCCGAACATCGTTTTCCGATGAGCAAGTACGCGTTGTTGTATCAGCGTGTACTTGCCGATGCGCAGGCGCTTGATATCGAGTTGGTCGAGCCGCAACCCGCCAGCGAGATCGACCTGCTGCGCGTGCATACGCCGGATTATGTGCGGCGCGCGATTGACGGCGAGTTGACCGCGGCCGAGCAGCGCAAGATCGGTTTCCCGTGGTCGGCGATGATGATCGAACGTTCGCGCCGATCCGCCGGCAGCACGATGCTCGCACTTGCTGGCGCACTGCGTGGCGAGGGCATCGCGGTCAATCTCGCGGGCGGCACGCATCACGCGTTTGCCGATCATGGCGGCGGCTATTGCGTATTCAACGATACCGTGATCGCCGCGCGTTACGTGCAGGCGCTCGGACTGGCGCGGCGCATTTTGATCATCGATCTGGATGTGCATCAAGGCGATGGCACGGCCGCAATCACGCGCGAAGACGACAGCATTTTTACGCTCTCGATGCATGGCGAGCGCAATTATCCGGTGCACAAACAGCAGAGCGATCTCGACGTGGAATTGCCCGACGGTTGCAGCGACGCCTTGTATCTCGATCAGCTCGCAAAGTTTCTGCCACTGGCGATCGAACGCGCGGCGGCGGATGCGGTGATCTATCTTGCCGGCGCCGATCCGTATGGCGGTGATCGCCTCGGACGACTCGGTTTGAGCAAGGCCGGCCTGGCCGAGCGCGATCGTTGCGTACTGGCCGCGTGTGCGCATCACGGCCTGCCATTGGCGATCAGCATGGCCGGCGGTTACGCGCATGATGTTGCCGATATCGTCGATATCCATTTCGCGACGATCCGCGCTGCCGCAATACAAGCTCGTGCGCTGTCGAAACGTCCGTCGCGCGATGTCGGCTAAACCATTTGCGCCGGTGTCGCATCCAACGGACACCATGAATGCTGCGATACTCTCTTTCCCTATGGCATTAGCCGAACGACCGCAGGACGAAACCAGCGACGCGCATCTCGTGCGTGGCGCGCAGAGCGGGCAGGTGCGCGCGTTCGAGGCCTTGTATCGGCGGCATGTCGGGCGCGTGCACGGCGCCGTCTGGCGCCTCAGTGGTAGCGATGCGGCGCGGGCCGAGGAGATCACCCAGGAGGCGTTCATTCGCGCCTGGCAGAAGCTGTCGAGTTTCCGTTTCGAGAGTGCGTTTTCGACGTGGCTGCATCGTCTTGCGGTCAACGTCGCGCTGATGGATATTCGCTCACGCAGCAGCCAGCCGGCGCATGACGATGCCGACGACGCGCTGCAGAATATCGAGGAAGCCTTGCCGGCATTTTGTGCTGCCGAACGCGGTGATCTGGAGCGCGCTGTTGCGGCGCTGCCGCCACGAGCGCGCGCGGTGCTGGTATTGCACGATATCGAAGGTTGGAAGCACGAAGAAATCGCCGGCGAACTCGGCATGGCAGTCGGTTCGTCGAAGGCACAATTGCATCGCGCGCGCGGAATTCTGCGGCGCGTTTTAGGAGGAGCGGCATGAACGAATTCGAATGGCAACGCCAACTGCGCACACTGGCGCAGCCGCGCGAGCCGCAGAACGATCTGTGGGCGGGAATTGCCGCCGGCATCACGGCCCAGCAGCAATCCACGCGGCGTGTATCGCCGATGCGCTGGGCATGGGCCGCGGTCGCGATCCTGTGTGTCGGGTTTGGCAGCGTGTTTGTCGCGCAGCAATCCATGACGCAAAACGGTCCACGCACCATTACCGTTGTGACCGCGCCGGTAACCGGCTCTGCGCCGATCGCCGCAACAGCATCGAGTGATGGCAACGATCGTCTTGCGCCGCGTCTTTCGCGCACCGCACTCGATTGGGCCAGCCCCAGCGAACGCCATCTCAGCGGCGCGGCACGCGAGCTGGACAGCGCCACCGCCGAATTGCAGCAAGCCATGGAGTTGCGCCCCGATGCGGTATTTCTTGTCGGCTTGTTGAATCGCACGAATGCGCAACGCATGCGCCTGACACGTCTTTCCGCGACTGCGGGTTGAGGATTTTCATATGAAACTCACGACAATTTTTTATGCCCTCGTCTTGCTGTTGCCCGGCATCGCATTGGCCGGCACGCCGATCAGTGAAACTCGCGCGTTGAATGCCGATGCGAAAGTGGATATCGAAAACGTGCGCGGCGCCGTCACGGTCAGTGGCTGGGACAAGGACGAAATCAGCATCACCGGCACGCTTGGTGACGGCAACAAGGGTCTCGAAATCGAGGGCGGCGGATCGCATCTCAGTGTGCGCGTGGAAGGCGAAAAAAAGAGCGGCTGGTTCGGCGACGGGCCGCGCTCGGATACGCTGCTGAATATCAAGTTGCCGCGACGTGCGGCAGTCAAGATCGACGTGGTCAGCGCCGATGTCGATGTGAGCAATCTATCCGGCGTTTCGCTCGGCATCGAAAGTGTCAGCGGGCAGATCAAGGCGCAGGCCGAGGTCGGTGAGCTCAATATCAACAGCGTCAGCGGCGGCATGCAATTGAACGCAAACGCCAAACGCAGCCATATCGAAACCGTGAGCGGCGACATCGATGCGCGGGGCATGTCGGGCAAGGTCAAACTCGAAACCGTTTCGGGGCGCGCGCGGCTGCAGGCAAGCACGCTGCATGATCTCGATGCGGGCACGGTTTCTGGCGATATCGAAATCCATGCCGCGCTCGATGGCGGCGCGCATGTCGAGGCCGAAAGCATGAGCGGCGCGGTCAAGATTTTCGTGCCGGCCAATCTGTCGGCGCGGATCGAGGCGGAAAGTTTCAGTGGCAGGATTCGCAGCGATTTCGGCACGCCGAAAACCCAGGAGTTCGGCCCCGGGACGAGCCTGGAAACCACGGCGGGTGCGGGCGAAGCGAAGATCTCGCTGAACTCGTTTAGTGGCGACGTCACGCTGAAAAAAGAGTGATGCGAGCGCGTCGAGACAGTGGCGAACCAGTTACTCGCTGAGTAGTTGTTTCAACTCGGGAATGTAATCTGCGTAAGCCTGCCAGCGCCCGATCGATCGGCTGTAGATCGGTTGGCGAACCTGCCACAAGCTGGATGTACCAACCGATCCCGTTTCCGCTTTTGCCGCGAGCAAATTCAGCTCGCCGAGTTCCAGCCAAGCGCCGAGTGCGGCCAGCGTATTTTGCGGATCGCTCGCGAGCTGCTCGTATTGCACGGTATGAATCGGCAGCGACGAGGTTTTTTTCCAATACTTCATCAGGCGATCGCAGCCTTGCAGCACGGCGGCGATATCGGCAAAGTCGTAAGCGAAATCGTTCTCGCGACCGGCGAAATATTGCGACCAGATCGACAGCGCGGTATCGCGGCTGCTGCGCTGGCAATGGATGATGCGCGCATTCGGAAACAGCGCCGCAATCAGATCGATATTGAGGAAATTCAGCGGTTGCTTGTCGATCATCCAGCGCGCATCGGAATCGTCCTGCCGCAGTTGCGCCAGATACGTGTCGGCAACTTCGCGCAAAGCCTGCGTATCGATCTTGCCGGCTAACGACAAGCGTTGCGCGAGATACGGCAACCACGCGAGTTCGCCGCGATTGCATATGTCTGGATGGCGCCCGAGCAGTTCGGCGACGAGGGTGGTTCCCGAGCGCGGTGCGCCGACGATGAACAGCGGCGCAAAATCTTTTACCGGTTCGAGTGGTGCGGGCAATTTTCGCGATGCAAGGCGCGCTTCGACCGCGCGCCGCCAATTTTTCCTTGACCAGGGTACGATCCGATTCACGATCCCGTTCGCATCGCGAAATTTTTGCGCAGCATCGGCAAATTCACCGATATCGTCATGTGCCTTTCCGAGTGCAAACAGGATCGATGCGCGCGCCTTGTCGTCGCTACCCGTGCGTTGCAGACAATCTTGCAGCAATGCGAAATCCGGATGGTTGTTATCGTGATACCGCTGCGCGCTCGATAATGCGAGCGGCGCGTGCCAGTCGAGCGCATGCGGATCATGCCCCAGCGCAAACAGATAATATTGCCGCGCAAGGTCGAAATTCCCGAGCTGCAATTCGAGCATGCCGGTGTAGGCATGCAGGCGTGCATCGGTCGAACCCGCTGCAATTTCGTCAGCGCAAAGTGCCGCGGCATCGTGCTTGCGACTGCATTCGTCGAGCAATTCCACGGCCTGGATAATATCTTCGATATTGCGCCGCGAACGCGCGAACACGGCGCGGATGGTGATCGCCGCCGCGCGCATTTTTCCTTGATCCTTGAAAATTTTCGCGAGCAGGATTGTCATTGCGACATCGTCGGGATGGCGCTGCAGCAGATCGCTCAGCAATCTCTCGGCGGCGGCATACTTTTTTTCCAGCGAAAATATTCCAGCCAGCGCATAAGCGAGTTCGGTGGATTCGGGAAAGCGGATCACTGCGTGCAGCAATAACGCGCTCGCCGAATCAGTATCGCCGCGCACGGTGAAGCCGCGCACGCAATCCAGCCAATCATCCGTACCGCATTTTTCAAGCTGCAGCAACAGCGCTTGGCGCGCCGACGCCGGGCCATGGCGTGCGCTCGCATGCGCATATTCAGCCATCAACATTGCGCCGCTATTTGCTGCGTTTGGCCGGGATGTCGTTGATGGATTTTGCATCATCGGGAAAATTTCTTGTGCGCCAACATCGACTCGCCACGAATGGTCAGCCGCGATGCCGACTCAATACAACGTACCGAGTTCCGGCAGATACGCCGCGTAATTTTTCCAGCGCCCGACCGCATGCGTATACAGCGGTTGTCGCGCTTGCCAGACGCTGGCGGTGCTGACGATATTCGCCAGCGGTTTTGCTTGCGACATTGGGATTGCATCCACGTCGAGAAATTCGGCGAGCCGTTGAATCTGCTGTGTCGGTTCAGCCACGAGTGCGGCGTAATCGAGTTCGAGTATTTGCATCTCTCGGTTTGCACGCCAATGCGCCATCAGTCGATCGTGGCCTTTGGCGACCTCCACGATGCTGGCAAAATCGTAGGTGAAACCGAGATCTTCATGGGCGAAATGCTGCATCCACAGTGACAATGCGGTGTCGCGCAGATCGCGCTGGCAATGAATAATTCTGGCATTCGGAAACAGCGCCACGATCAGATTGAGGTAACGAAAATTCAGCGGGTTTTTATCGACGTAATAGCGTGCCGGTGCATCGTCCCGACGCATTTGCGCCGATACGATTCCGGCAACTGTGTTCAGCGCCGCAGCATCGTGCAGGTGATTCTGCGCGACGAGGTGCTGATACATCGTCGGTAGCCAGTTGAGCTCGCCACGATTGCGCACCAGCGGATGTCGCGCGAGCAGCGTGGCAACCAGGGTCGTGCCGGTACGCGGCAATCCGACAATGAAGATCGGCGCGAAGTCTGCGGTGTTCTCCAGCGCAGGCAATGGCGCGGCGCCGATTTGCTGATCGACGAATGTCTGCCAGCGATCGTCACGCCAACTGCTGCCGGCACGCGCCATCGTATTCGCGTCGCGCAGGATTTCGGAGGCATTGGCATAGTCGCCGAGATCATCCAGCGCCTTGCCCAACGCGAACCCTGCACAGGTGCGGGTTTGTGCGCTCAGCGCCGTGTTCAACCACGCCGATTCGATGCGCTGCAGATCTGAATCCTGACGATTCGAATAACGTTGGCAATAACTCAGGCGCAACCACGACGCATTTTGTTCCGGGTCGAGAATGACCGCGTTGCGCAGTGCAACCGCGGCGGCATCGAATTCGCCCAGCGCCAGATCGAGTTCGCCCGCCAGCGCGGCAATTTGCGGGTTCTCGGGCCAGCGTTGGCATGCCGCATTGGCAATGTCGCGGGCGGGCACATGCGCGCCGCATTCCATTAAAAATGCCAGCGCGGCCAAGGTTTCCGCTACATCGCTGGCGCGATTCTGCCAGCTTGCAGCGATCACCTCGGCCGCGGCATACAGTCGACCGCTCTGACGCAGCATGAAAGCCAGCGACAACGCGGCTTCGCGGTGGCCGGGATTGTCTTGCAGGGCGATACGGAAATCCTGCTCCGCATCTTCGCCGCGCCCATTCAGGCGCAAGGCATTGCCACGCCAGTAATGCAAGCTGGGGACATTGCGATACTTTTGCAGTGCCGCATCCAGCAGTTCGGTTGCGGGCTGCAGATAGCGGTGCAGAATCATGCCCTCGGCGACAAGCTGCCAGAGCATCGGATCGTCGCCGGAAGCATTCAACTGCGCGATCACCAAAGCCACTGCCGCAGATGCGCCGCGCGTCTGTACATTGCTCAGGAATTCGTTCAATACGTCATCAAGGGTGTAGCGCCGGATTTGCTGATTCATTTCATGGGTCCAGATACCCCGCGGTCAAATGCGGGCCGGGCACTGTTTGAGTGCACTGATGATAATTCCTGCGTGGATATTGCAGAGGGTGTTGCTGCAAGAATGATATGCCGATGATTCTAACCGCAGCGAATAGGAGTAGCGATGATGCATCCACCTGGATCGAATGCGTATCGCAAAACGTGCAGGATTATTTACTCGGTAAATGCAGGCATGCCCAAGGCTGCGCGCAACGGATCGAGCAGCGCGCCGTAGCGTTTGGCTCGCGCCGTATCGCGGCGCAACGGTTCGCGCACTTGTGCCGCGCTGGGTGTCAGCACCTCGCGTTCGGTCG
>JANXUW010000116.1 GCA_025351985.1 Pseudolysobacter sp. | reverse complement strand
TGGCGCCCAGCACCGACAGCGGGATCGAAACCGCGATGATCACGGTCGAGCGCCAGCTGCCGAGAAACAGCAGGATCATGATGCTGGTCAACGCCGCCGCGATGATGCCTTCGACCGCGACGCCGCTGATCGCCGCACGCACGAACAACGACTGATCGTTGATCGGTGCAATCTCGAGATTTTCCGGCAGCGTGGATTTGATTTCAGCGAGTTTCGACTTGATGCCGGAGACGATCGCAAGCGTCGACGTCGTGCCGTTCTTGAGTACCGACAGCAGCACCGAGCGGCTGCCATCGACATGCACCACGTTCGTCTGCGGCGCATTGCCGTCGCGCACGTGCGCCACGTCGCGAATGTAGATCGTAGCGCCATTGACCACCTTCACCGGCAGCTCGCCGAGCTGCTCGATCGCCGACGGTGCGTTGTTGAGTTGCAGGGTGTATTCGAACGTGCCGATCTTCTGCGTGCCGACCGGCACGATCAGGTTTTGCGCGGCGAGCGCGCTGGCGACGTCCTGCGCCGCCAGGCCGCGTGCCTGCAGCGCAGCCGGATCGAGATCGATCTGCACCTGACGGCTCTTGCCGCCGAACGGATACGGAATCGCCGCGCCCGGCACCGTGACCAGACGCGTGCGGATCACGTTGACGCCGAGATCGGCAAGATTTTGTTCGGACAAACCCTTGCCCGAAAGCGCGACCTGCAGGATCGGCACGGTCGAGGCGTTGTAGTTCAGGATCAGCGGCGGCGTGGTTCCGGCCGGCATCTGTTTCACCACCGATTGCGATACCGCCGTGACCTGCGCATTCGCGGTCGCGACATTCACGCCGGGCTGGAAAAAAATCTTGACGATGCCGAAGCCGGCATACGACGTGGCCTCGATATGCTCGATGTCATTGACGGTGGTGGTCAACACGCGCTCGTACAGCGTGGTGATGCGCCCGGCCATCTGATCCGGCGGCAGGCCGGTGTACTGCCACGCCACCGCGATCACCGGAATGCGGATCTCGGGGAAAATATCTGTCGGCGTGCGCATCGCCGTCAACGGTCCGATGATCAGGAGCAGCAGCGCGAGCACGACAAACGTGTAGGGCCGTTGCAGCGCAATGCGTACGATGCCTAGCATGCGAGGTTCCGTGTGGCTGAATTTGGGCGCGACCTCACCGGGTCACAATGAACTACCGAGCTCTGCGCAAGTATGCCGCTACGCTGTGCGCTCATCGGCAAACTTTGCGATGCAAAAACGGGCATGGTTTCTCTGGCTGGAGAACGGGGTAGCGCATGTCGTGGCTGCGTTTGCGAGGTCAAAATCTGAATGTCGGCTGCCAAAACGAGAGCAAGATTCCTGCCGAAACTGCCGAGAATTCAAAGTTCAACAGATCTTGGACTTGAGGTATCTTATGCTGCGCCTGCACCTAGCGACAAGTAAATTATTGTTAGCTCACGAAACGACATGAGATATGGTTGTAAGGTAGTAAATGCCAAGTAGCCATTCGTCGCATTGACACAATTCGTGTGGCTTTGCAGTAGAGTTCAAGCATGCAAAGAATTCACCATCCACGCAGAGAACAAATCCATCTGGCCGGTGTGCTTGATTCGTTGAGCGATCCCACTCGACTCGAAATCGTGCTGCGCCTGGACACGCTCGGCGAGGCCACGTGCGCCGAGTTTCTCGATGCCTGCAGCAAGACCAATCTCACCTATCATTTGCGACGTCTGCGCGAGGCGGGCGTGACGCGCGTGAGCCCGATCGGCACGCAACGTTTTACTTCATTGCGGCGCAAGGATCTGGACGCGCGTTTTCCGGGATTGCTGGAAATGATTATCGGTTTCGCGCGCGAGGCGGCCTCAGCCGATGCGTGATCGACCGGTTGATATTGCTTGTCAGAGCAAAATGAAAAGTGTCGCTGCGAAGCCGCTAGATTCAAGACTCTAGCCGCTTCGATTAGCCTGCACTGACGTTTGCGTATTCTGTGACATTTCAACGAGTGACCATTGCATGAGCGAATCATCGCCGGGTTGGGTAACGCAAAGCATCAGTGCGCTCAACGGCATGTTCGGCGACTACCTGCTGCGTCGTGGCAATGGCCTCGCCATCGGCATGTCTTTCCATGTCGACAATCAGCCTCTGCAGCTATCTGCAGAGGCGATCAGTCGCGCGTATCCGCAAGCCGGCAACAAGCTCTGCGTTTTTGTG
>JANXUW010000005.1 GCA_025351985.1 Pseudolysobacter sp. | reverse complement strand
CTCGGCCTGATCGCGACAGCGCTGAAGCCGCTGCCGTTGAGTGAGGAGTTGCATTCGCGCATGCGTGTCCGTGTGCTGGCCGACGCAAAAAAACCGCACACCGAAGTCGTGCTCGCCGACGAAGGCGAGTGGAAACCGTTGTTGCCCGGCATCACGATCAAGACGCTGCGCCTGGATCGCGAAAAAGGCACGCAGACATCGTTGTGGAAACTCGAGTCCGGCTCGCGCGTGCCACCGCATCCGCACAAAAAGGAAGAAGAATGCATGGTCATGCAAGGCTACGTGATGCATGACGGTCGGCGTTATGCGGCGGGTGATTTTTTGTTCGCGCGACCCGGCGTGGTGCACAGCGATTTTTTTGCGCCAGAGGGTGCCGTGCTGATGATTCGTAGCGAGCTCGTACCGGATGCTGCGATACTCGCGCAACTTGCGAGCAAACGTTAGGCAGCAACCATGAATTTTCTTCGCTATTTGATCGGTATGGCACTGCTTGTTTGTGTCGCCCATGCATCAGCCAAAAACGTTGAGGAACGTTCCTTGCCTGAGTCTGCTCAGCATGCCGCTCAAACTGCGGGAATCGGTTCGCTCAAGGACTCCGACCTACCGGAACATTCATCTGAGATCAGGATATGGATAGGCTTTGGCGTCGCCATCCCCAACCACATGCTGAGGTTTCGGGTAGATTCCAAAGGTGTCGTTTCTGGAGAGGTTCTGGTTCATTTCCCCAGCGATCTTTCCTATATGCCCCCCGCTGATATTGCAGAATTCCGGCGCGACGTTATGCGTAACTGCACGAACTTGCGAAAAGGTAAGGAATCCGACGTATGCACGGCAACTTTCAAACGACCACCGAACTGGAAGTTCGTGCTAAAAAAACTCGTGAGCCTAGGTATTCGCACACTGCCAGATGACTCGCAGCTTCCGAAGCCCGAAATGGATTTTACGGATGGAATTGCGATGGCGGCGGAGGTACGAGATGGATCGAGTTATCGTATTTATTGGTACTCGAATCCACAATTCCGTAGCGAACCGGAAGCTATTGCCGCGACTAAAATTATGGACATCGTAATTGCGGTGTTTCACCAATCGAACGACAGCTAATACACCGCCATTCACTTCTGCGCCATCGCTTCCAGCACCGGCTTCAACACCGTCCAGACATTTTCCAGCACACGCGGCTCGGCCACGGCGCGCGGATGCAGACCATCGTCCTGCATGAGCTCGGGATCCAGCGCAACGCCTTCCAGCAGAAACGGCAGCAGCGGCAACTTGAATTGCGCGCTCAAGTCCCGATACATGGTACGCAGCCCGTCGCGATAACGTGTGCCGTAGTTGACCGGGATCTCGATGCCGATCAGCAACACTTTGGCGCCGGACGCCTGGCTCAGCGTGATGATGTTTTCGAGGTTGTTACGTGCTACTTCCAGTGGCTGGCCACGCAGGGCATCGTTCGCACCTAGCTCGACCAGGACCAGCGCCGGATGATGTTCAGCGAGCAAGGCCGGCAAGCGCGCCAAACCCTCGTAGGAGGTTTCACCGCTGATGCTGGCGTTGATCACGGGACGTGCAAGATGGGCGTCCTGCTTGAGGCGATTATCAAGCAGCGCCACCCAGCCGGATTCCGGTGCGATGCGATACGCGGCTGAAAGCGAATCGCCGAGCACCAGAATCGGCGCGGCAACCAACGCAAATGCATGCAACGGCAAGATCAACAAACCGAGAAAAAGGTAATAACGCATGAATCAGGACTCCGTCGCGATGATTGTTGCCAACGATGTTAGCAAAGTGGTGTCAGGCCCCGAGGGTAGACTGGGTATCCTGAATGGCATCAGCTTCCAACTCGCGCGCGGCGCCAGCTTGGCGATCGTCGGCGCGTCGGGTTCGGGCAAGACCACCTTGCTCGGATTGCTCGCGGGACTCGATTCGCCTAGCTCCGGCGAAATCCTGCTCGGCGGCATATCGCTCAACTCGCTCGACGAAGAACAACGCGCGGCTTTGCGGCGGCGTTTGGTCGGTTTTGTATTTCAGTCGTTCCATCTGCTGCCCGCCTTGAGCGCCGAAGAAAACGTGATGTTGCCGCTCGAACTGGATGGCCGTGCCGACGCGCGTGTCGAAGCGCATGCGGCGCTCGCGGCGGTCGGACTCAGTGCGCGCACGCGCCATTATCCGTATCAACTTTCCGGCGGCGAACAGCAGCGCGTCGCGCTCGCGCGCGCGTTCGTGCACAAGCCACAATTGCTGTTCGCGGATGAGCCGACCGGCAATCTCGATGCACGCACCGGCCACGCGGTCAGCGAATTGTTGTTCGATTTGAACCAGGCTAACGCGACCACACTGGTGCTGGTCACGCACGACCTGAAACTCGCCGCACGCTGCAGCAATCGCCTGCATCTCGAAAGCGGGCGCGCGCTGGATATCGCCGCATGAAGCCGCTGGCATTTGCGTGGCGCGCGTTGCGCCGCGAATTTCGCCACGGCGAATTGACGATACTCGCGCTCGCGCTCGTGCTTGCAGTCGCGGCGCTCGGCGCGGTGAGCACGCTCGGCGCGCGCATCGAACAATCGATCGTTGCCAGTGCGGCGGAATTGATGGGCGGCGATCTCGGTGTTTCGGCGCGCACGCCGTTGCCGGTCGAATGGCGCAACGAAGCGCAGCGGCTCGGCTTGAACAGCGCAGCGAGCGCGGAATTTCCGAGCGTATTGTTCGCGGAAGACAAGAGCCGCATGTGCAATATCGTTGCGGTCGATGCGACGTACCCGTTGCGCGGCATATTGCGCGTGCGCGATGTCGATGGCCGCGAACACGACACCAACGCACCGCCGCCCGGCAGCGTATTTGTCGAACATGACGTAATGATCGCGCTCGACCTGCAAGCCGGCGGCGGACTCGCGCTCGGCGACAAGACCCTGCGCATCGCCGGCGAAAT
>JANXUW010000003.1 GCA_025351985.1 Pseudolysobacter sp. | reverse complement strand
GCGGCGAACGGGAAACTGCCGACCTTGTACGGCACGCCTTCTTCCTTGAGTTGCTTTTCGGTCTTGCCGACCCAGGCGATTTCCGGCTCTGTGTAAATCACCCATGGAATGGTATCCATGTTGATGTGCCCGGCCTTGCCGGCGATGAGTTCGGCAACCATCATGCCTTCCTCGAAGCCCTTGTGTGCGAGCATCGGGCCGCGCACGCAATCACCGACGCCCCAGATACCTTCAACACCACTCCAGCAATGTTCGTCAACGACGACGCGGCCGCGCTCGTCGAGCTTCACGCCGGTGCCTTCGCCAAGTACGCCATCGGTGTAGGCGCGGCGACCAACGGCGACCAGCAGTTTATCGACCACAAGCTGTTTTTCGCCGTCCTTGCCGACGTAGCTCAGGTGAACTTCTTCGCCCTTGATTTCCGCTTTCGACAGCTTTGCACCGAGTTCGATTTTCAGGCCTTGTTTGGCGAATTCGCGCGCAGCGGCCTTGGCGATATCGGCATCGGCGGCACCGAGGAAATCGGGCAATGCTTCAATAATCGTGACGTCACTACCGAGCCGTTTCCACACGCTGCCGAGCTCGAGCCCGATCACGCCGGCGCCGATCACACCGAGGCGTTTCGGTACGGCGGCAAAATCCAGCGCACCGGCGTTGTCGACGATCAACTTGCCGTCGAATTTCGCAAACGGCAATTCGATCGGCACCGAACCGGTGGCAATCACGACATTCGTTCCGCTCAAGGTCTGTTTGCTGCCGTCGGCGGCGGTAATTTCCACCTGCCGATCTTTCAGCAGTTTGCCCTTGCCGGCGAACGGTGTGATCTTGTTCGATTTGAACAGCATCGTCACACCGCCGGTGAATTGCTTGACGATCTTGTCCTTGCGCCCGACCATCGTCTTGACGTCGATTTTTGCGTCACTCGTGGTGATGCCATGCGCGTCGAAGTGCTGGGTCAGATTCCAGAACTGCTTCGACGAATCCAGCAGCGCCTTCGATGGGATGCAGCCGACATTGAGGCAGGTGCCGCCGAGCGCAGGCTTGCCATCCTTGCCGATGAAGTCATCAATGCATGCGACTTTCAAACCGAGTTGCGCCGCACGAATCGCCGCGTGATAACCGGCCGGACCGGCGCCGATGACGATGAGATCGAATTTGTCGGACATTTTCTGATTCCTGATTCTCAATTGGTGCTTAGCCTGGCGAATGTCAGGCTCCGAAGTTCAGAACGAACATGGCTACAAGGGCGATCACAAATGCATAGATCGCGTATTTCCATGCGAGTGCGACAACGCCCAAGGCTAGTGCGACACGGCCACTGCGTCCAAATCCGCCCGTCAGGTAGGCTGTTATCGAAAGCATAACTGCCGCGCCGCCCAACAGCGTGTATACAAACCAAAGTCTATGGAAGGTTGCAGTTGCAGCGATCTTGTCATCGAACAAGGTAATGCCGCTGCCACTGTGCCCACCTTCGATCCACGCACTAACGCTCGGCGTCGCGAGTGCTACCAAAACACCAAGAACGCCCGTCACTAATGCAGTCACTCGCAGCCACGGTTGTGAAGTGATTGCGCTCGATGATGGCGTTGCTTGCGACATGCACCAATGCTCAAAGCCCCAGCAACATGCGCTGCGGATTTTCGAGCTGATTCTTGATGTCGACGAGGAACAACACGGCATCTTTGCCATCGATGATGCGATGGTCGTAGCTGATCGCGATGTACATCATCGGTGCAGCGATCACCTGACCGTTCTCGACGATCGCGCGTTCCTTGATCGTGTGCATGCCGAGGATGGCACTCTGCGGCGGATTGACGATCGGCGTCGACATCAGCGAACCGAACGTGCCGCCATTCGTGATCGTGAACGTGCCGCCTTGCAGATCTTCGAGCTTGAGCCCGCCTTCGCGCGCCTGCTTGGCGAACGCGGCGATGGCTTTTTCGATCTCGGCAAAACTCATGTTCTGCGCGTCGCGCAACACCGGCGTGACCAGACCCTTTTCAGTGGATACCGCGACCGAAATATCTTGGTAACCGTGATAGATCACATCATTGCCGTCGACCGAAGCATTGACGATCGGATGGCGCTTCAGCGCTTCGCACGCGGCCTTGACGAAGAAACTCATGTAACCGAGCTTGATGCCGTTGGCCTTCTCGAACGATTCGCCGAGCTCCTTGCGCATCAGGCCGACCTTGCCGAGATTGACTTCGTTGAACGAGGTCAGCATCGCGATCGAGTTTTTCGATTGCATCAGGCGCTCGGCAATCTTGGTGCGCATGCGCGTCATCGGCACGCGTTCTTCCGGACGTGCACCGGTCGGCGCGCGCACGGCGGCGGCGGGACTCGGCGCGGCCGCGGCTGCAGGTTTGCCGGCGATGAAGTTGACGAGGTCTTCCTTGGTGACACGACCATCACGACCGGTCGCGGCGACGTTGTTCGCATCGATCTTGTTTTCG
>JANXUW010000749.1 GCA_025351985.1 Pseudolysobacter sp. | reverse complement strand
TTGCTCGAAGGTCTTGTCACCCAGGCGCGGCACCGCCCGCAACGCCGCGCGCGAGGCAAAGGCACCCTTGCTGTCGCGATGCGTGACGATGCTTTGCGCCACGCCCGCAGACAAACCCGAGACCCGCGCCAGCAGCGGCGCCGATGCGGTATTCACATCGACCCCGACCGCATTGACGCAATCCTCGACCACGGCGTCGAGCGAGCGCGCCAGTTGCGCCTGGCCGACATCGTGCTGATACTGACCAACGCCGATCGATTTCGGATCGATCTTGACCAATTCGGCGAGCGGATCCTGCAACCGTCGTGCGATCGACACCGCGCCGCGCAGGCTGACATCGAGTTCGGGGAATTCCTTCGCGGCAAGTTCGGACGCCGAATACACCGACGCGCCGGCTTCGGACACCACGATCTTGCTGAGATTGAATTCGGGATGCTTTTTCATGAGCTCGGCGGCGAGCCGATCGGTTTCGCGCGATGCCGTACCGTTGCCGATCGCGATCAGATTCACGCCGAACGCCTTGCACGCGGTCGCGAGTTGCGCGATCGATTCGTCCCACTGCTTGCGTGGTTCGTGCGGATAGATCGTGTGCGTGCCTAGCAGTTTTCCGGTGCCGTCGACCACGGCGACTTTTACGCCGGTGCGGATACCCGGATCGAGGCCCATCACCACCTTCGGACCGGCTGGCGCGGCCAGCATGAGGTCCTTGAGATTGTCGCCGAAGACGCGGATTGCTTCGTCTTCAGCGGCTTCGCGCACGCGCCCGAACAGATCGAGCGTGAGATGCAGATGCAACTTGATGCGCCAGGTCTGGCGGCACGTTTCGAGCAGCCACACGTCCGCTGCGCGCTGACGATTTTCAATGCCGAAACGCGTCGCGACGCGACCCTCACCATACGCATGACCGGCGAGCACGGCCGGATCGGGCGCGCCTTCCACGCGCGCGACGGAAGTCGCGGCCAGCGGTTCGAGTTCGAGATCGAGAAAACCTTCGTTGCGCGCGCGAAACAACGCGAGCAGGCGATGCGACGGAATGCTCTTGATCGCTTCGGCATGATCGAAATAGTCGGCGAATTTGGCGCCTTCGTTTTCCTTGCCTTTGACCACGTGCGCGCGAATCTGACCGTTACCCCAGAGCCAGTCGCGCAGCTCGCCGAGCAGCGCCGGATCTTCGGAAAATTCTTCGAGCAAAATCGCGCGTGCGCCGTCCAGCGCCGCCTTCGTATCGGCGATATTTTTCTCGGCGCTGATGAATTGCTGCGCGAAGGTTTCCGGTATCAACGTCGGATCGTCGCGCAGGCCGTGTGCGAGCGGTTCGAGCCCGGCTTCGCGCGCGATCTGCGCCTTGGTGCGGCGTTTCGGCTTGTATGGCAGATACAAATCTTCGAGTCGCGATTTGGTATCGGCGGCCTCGATCTCGCGCTTCAGTTCATCGCTGAGTTTGCCTTGCTCGCTGATGCTTTCGAGAATCGCACTGCGGCGTTCTTCGAGTTCGCGCAGATAACGCAGGCGATCCTCGAGCATGCGCAACTGCGTATCGTCGAGACCTTCGGTGGCTTCCTTGCGATAGCGCGCGATGAACGGCACGGTCGCGCCGCCATCGAGCAGATCCACGGCGGCTTGCACCTGATGCGGTTTGGCGGCAATTTCTAAGGCGATGCGTTGTTCGATAGTCAGCATGATTTTGGCGTAAGTGTGCTCGAGGTTTTGCGGAATCAGGAGTGCGGCGCGGTATGACCAGCGCGCGAATTCAGAACGGTTTGCCGATCAGCCAGGTCACGCCTGCAAAAAATGTGCGGTCGTGGGCGGCGTGGTTGAGCTGGTAGGCGAAGCCGGTATCGAACACCACGCGTGGCGATGCATTGTAGTTGATTGCGGCGAGCAGTTCCGAGGTCGAGCCGGCGTTGGTTTGATGCGTGCCGGAAAGTTCCAGCGCAGCGCCGAGCTGCTCGTTGAACGGTCGCGACAGACTCGCCGCCCAGGTTTGCTGTAAGCGACTCATACCCGGTGTTGCATCGCCGATGCGCACCGCGCCGGCATTGAGATCGATGTGATTGGTGCCGAAGTTGCTGCTCAGAATCGCATTGAAAAGATAATTGGTTTTGCCATAGCCCAAACCGCTGCGCGAGGTCGGCGATTGAAAGCCCGCTTCGAAACCGAGCGCGGTATCGGCACTCAGCTGAAAACGCTGCTTCCATTCCACGAACGTATCGCCGAGGCCGTTCAAGCTCGACCCACCCGGAAAGGTTTGTGCAACATGCGCATCGCCGCCGAGCAGGATGCCGGAGGTATCGCTGAACGCATATTTGAACAGATAGGGCACGCTGTCGCGGCGCGTATCGTCGGCGGCGAGAATGCGCTGCAGGCCACCTTCGAACTCTACATAACCCGGCGCGGAAAGATCCGCGGGATTGGATATGGTCGGGCGATACGGCGTGGCGCTCGGCTCCTCATCGGCGCGCGCTTGATTGAACGCGATACTCGCGATCAGCAACAAAACCAGCTGCGCGGCAATCCGTTGCACGAAAAACGTCATGGCTTGTCCTTGTGCCGAGTCAGGCGACGCGACGATGGCCGCGACGCGTCAGATGCACCAGCAGCAACGAGATCGCTGCGGGCGTTACGCCGGAAATTCGCATCGCCTGGCCGACCGTCTGCGGTTGTATACTTTGCAACTTTTGTTGCACTTCGGCGGACAGGCCGTGCACCTGCAAATAATCGAACGATTCGGGGATCGCCGTTTCCTCGTGACGTTTCTGTCGCGCGATTTCTTCGCGCTGGCGTTCGAGATAACCGGAATATTTGGCCTGCACTTCAACCTGGCCGGCAACCTTGTCGTCGTCCACCCCTGGCGCGATGCCGGCCACACGGCGCAGTGCGGCATAATCGAGTTCGGGGCGACGCAGCAAATCCAGCGCATGTGTTTCGCGCGTGAGCGTGATGCCGAGCGTCGCTTCGACTTCGCGCCCCAAGGTATTGCCCGGTGCCGCCCATAAAGAACCCAAACGCGCGGTCTCGTGTTCGACCGCCTCGCGCTTGCGGCACAGCGCGGTGTAATGCGCATCGTCGACGCAACCGAGGCCGTGGCCGATTTCGGTCAGGCGCAAGTCGGCGTTGTCTTCGCGCAGATGCAGGCGATATTCGGCGCGCGAGGTGAACATGCGATACGGCTCGATCGTGCCGTTGGTGATGAGGTCGTCGATCAGCACGCCGATGTAGGCTTCGTCACGGCGCGGACTCCACGCCTCGAATCCTTGCGCTTGGCGCGCGGCGTTGAGGCCGGCAATCAAGCCTTGCGCAGCGGCTTCTTCGTAACCGGTGGTGCCGTTGATCTGGCCAGCGAAAAACAGGCCTTCTATTGCCTTGGTTTCGAGGCTGGATTTAAGTCCGCGCGGATCGAAATAATCGTATTCGATGGCGTATCCGGGCCGCGTGATATGTGCGTTCTCGAAACCCTTGATCGAACGCACGAGTTCGAGCTGCACATCGAACGGCAACGACGTGGAGATGCCGTTCGGATAAATCTCGTGCGTATGCAAACCTTCCGGTTCGATGAAAATCTGGTGCGAGGCTTTCTCGGCGAAACGCACCACCTTGTCTTCGATCGACGGGCAATACCGCGGGCCGGTGCCTTCGATCTTGCCGGTGTACAACGGCGAACGATCCAGCGCACCGCGAATGATTTCATGCATGCGTTCGCTGGTGTGGGTGATCCAGCATGACATCTGCGGCGGATGATCGGCCACGCTGCCGCTGAACGAAAACACCGGCATCGGCGTGTCGCCGGGCTGTTCTTCGAGCGTGGAGAAATCGATGCTGCGACCGTCGATGCGCGGCGGCGTGCCGGTTTTCAGACGCCCGACCTGGATCGGCAATTCGCGCATGCGCTCGGCGAGCTGCTGCGCCGGCGGATCGCCCGCACGACCGCCACGATAATTGGCAAAACCGATGTGGATCAATCCGGCGAGAAACGTACCGGCAGTCAACACCACGGTCTGTGCATGAAAACGCAAACCCATCTGCGTGACCACACCGCGCACGCGCCCGCCCTCGATGATCAGATCGTCCACGCCTTGCTGGAACAACGCGAGGTTGGGCTGGTTCTCGACCTGCTCGCGAATCGCGGCGCGGTACAACATGCGATCGGCCTGACATCGCGTTGCGCGCACTGCCGGGCCTTTTGAGGCATTCAAGGTTCGCCACTGGATGCCGGCGCGATCCGCCGCGCGTGCCATGACGCCACCGAGCGCATCTATCTCGCGTACCAGATGGCCCTTGCCGATGCCGCCGATGGCCGGGTTGCAACTCATCTGGCCGATGGTTTCGATGTTGTGGCTGAGCAGCAACGTGCGCGCGCCGACCCGCGCCGCCGCCAGGGCCGCTTCGGTGCCGGCGTGGCCGCCGCCGACCACGATCACATCGAATTGTTGCTGGAAATCCATAGCGTGGGTCGCTTTATCGCTGACTAAAACAGATCGCTATTCTATCCGAGCTACCCCGCGCACGCTTGGCACGACTTCTGCTTAGGTATTCTCGCACTCTCGTTGGTGCACGGCGCGGCAAGGTTAGCGCGACGGCAGTTGGAGGTCAGGGGCCGACGCGCACCAAACGAGGGGAAGCCCAGGGAACGTAGGGCTTTCAGGAAGAAAGGGTCTGACACCCGGCGGCCATAGGAACAGGGGGAATCCAAGAGGGCCGTATTGCCGGGCGTCAGATTTATATGCAGTCGCGTGAATTTCGCCACGACTGACGTTAGTTACCTGAGTATCTCGCTCTCTCCCGCGCTTACCCAGTTTTGTCTGCAAAGGCTTGCGGCCTTCTTGACGAGTGATTCGGCGTTGAGCGTCACTTTACGACGCGATGTGACGCAAAGCAATTATGCTGTGACAAACGCTGTCACACAAGTGATCTTGTGTGACATGTGTGTTTTTTCGCTACCAGCATACTTCCCTGAATCGCACAGCCTATTGCCGATGTCCGCTGGATCCGGAGCTGCGTGACGACGAGGATGGCGCAGATCGCGCGCCACTGCTTGAACGTCCGCTCGAAATGCGAGCTTCGCCGCCGCCACGCGCGGCCTGACCGCCGCCGTACGGCCCCTGGAAACTACCGCGCGAACCAGTGGACATGTAACCGCGCGGCGCGGCGCTGTGATCGGCCTTTGGCGACGCATATTCGTGCGGCATGTAACCGCCGCCGCGTGACTGCCGCGCCCCGCTTGCCGAGCCGCGATATGCATAAGCACCACTATTGCTGTAGCTCGGTTGGCTGCGATAACTGCTGCTGGCGCGCTGCTGGCTCGAATAGTTCTGTGCCGCACCGGAATATTGCGAACTCGAGCGCAAGCCGTTGGAATAATCCTGCTGCCGTGACGACGATGCCGAGTTGATTGCCGCGCTATCGCGACGATTATTCAGCGCTGCGGCAGAACCACCACGCGATTGATCACGATATGACGCCGAAGGCATCACCGATGAATTCGGCATCGGCCGATTACCGGCGCCCGCGCCTGGAAAGTTGCCACTGCGCGTATTACCGCGCTCGCCGTAATTGTTGCCGATCGCGGCGCGATTGCCCGGAATGCCGGACGCGTTATTACGTATCGCACCGTTCTGGCCGGCAAAACCGCTGCTGCGCTGCTGCATATTGCCCTGCGTCAAGCGAGAGTTGCTGATACCGGCGCGCTGACCGCCCCACGTCGGCAAGCCGGCGACAGCACCACGCGAATTAAGCGAGTTGCCGCGCGTGGCAAATCCCTGACCGCCGCGATTGCCGCCAAACGATGCAACCCGTGCAGCTTCGTTGCGCGCGCTGCCGAAACGGCGGTTCGGATAGTAGTGGCCGTAGTTCGGGTAGTTATGGCGCCAGTAGCCCCAGTTGTAGTAATTATCCCAATACGACGAACGCCACGGCGAAAAACCGAAGCCGAAACTCAGGCCCAATCCCCAGCCAAATCCGCCATAACCTGCGCCGTAGAAACCGCTCGGGAAAAAAGTCACGCCGGGATAAAAGTACGGCGATGCATACGGGTAATAATAGCTGCCGTAGACCGGCCACAACGAGCTATAGTAAGCCGGATATTCGATGTAGTCGGGTACGTCGGCATAACCGCCCGTATCATCGTCGTAATCGCCGCCCTGCTGATCTTCGGCGTAGTTGCCGTAACCGGACGAGTCGTCGCCGCGCGGGCGATCCGCATAATTGTCATTACCCGCAGCGGAGTCGACATCGGCGCGTGCATCGCGATCGGCGTAGTTATCGGCATACGCGCCTTCTGGGGCCGGCGCGTCGTAACGCACATAACTCGGCGGCTGCACCACACAACCGCTGAGCGCCAGCGCGGCCAATAACGGAATGAAGCGTGACATCATCGATTCTCCTACCCCACGTGTATGTGTTCAAGCTAGGCTCAAGGCGGTGAATTACGCCTGAACTCACAATGTTTAACGTGTGGGCACGGGAACGGTTGTCAACGCGGCAAATTCCGTTCAGGCAACGGTCGGCGTTGCACAAATTCATTGCTCATCGACTAGGCCAATGCGCGCTGCAGGATATCGCGCAGATCGGGCGACAACGTCGGCAGTTCGATCAGTCTTTGCAGCTCGGCCTGCATCAAGCCGCGGCGCTGCGGCTCGTAACGGCGCCACTCCTTGAAACTTGCCGCCAGGCGCGCGGCGACTTGCGGATTGATCAAATCGAGGCGCTGCACACACGCGCCGAAATACGCGTAACCAGCGCCGTCGGCACGATGAAACGCATGCAGGTTGCGGCCCAGCGTCATGAGCAAGGCATACACCTTGTTCGGATTGTTCCAGCGAAAATCGCCGTGTTCGGTCAAGGCCTGCACCGTGTCCAGCGCATCGGCATGCGGCCGCGCGGCCTGCACCGCAAACCACTTGTCCAGCACGAGCGCATCGTCGGTATGGCGCGCATAAAATGCCGCCAGCGCGTGCTCGGCCGGTTCGCCGCCTGCGCGCACGAGACAGATGAGCGCAGCAAGACTGTCGGTCATGCAGCGCGCGTTCTCGAACTGGCGCAGAGCGCGCAGGATTCCGACGGCGTCGTTGCGTGAGCAAAGCAAATCGAGGCAGCGATTTTTCAGGCGTCGTCGCGCCTGTGCGCGTGCCTCGACCGCGCCGGTTTCATTGG
>JANXUW010000724.1 GCA_025351985.1 Pseudolysobacter sp. | reverse complement strand
CGAACGCGTTGCTGGCCGATCAGTTCCTGGAAATTTTCGACGGATTCTCGATCGGTTCGAACGATCTCACCCAGCTCACGCTCGGACTCGATCGCGATTCCGCCGTGGTCGCGCACCTGTTCGACGAACGCAACGACGCGGTCAAGATGTTGCTGAGCATGGCGATCAAGGCCGCGCGTGCCAAGGGCAAGTACATCGGCATCTGCGGCCAGGGCCCGAGCGATCATCCCGATCTCGCCGACTGGCTGATGGATCAGGGTATCGAGTCGGTGTCGTTGAATCCGGATACGGTGGTCGATACTTGGCTGCGTTTGGCGCAGCGCAAAGACAAAGCAAGTTAGGGCTGCCTCAGATGCCTCGAACTCGTTGGCTTTACGTGCTCATGGCGTTGGTCTTGCTTTGGTGCGTGTGCATGCCCGCTGTTGCGGCCTATAACTGGGCACATACGTCGCCCTTCGATTATTCTGCGGGGTTTATTATGTTTAAGCCCGACTTAATCACTGCGGCAGCGGTGCTTGCATGCCTTCCGTTTTCGCTGGGCATGCCCCGGGGTTCTGCGTATGTTTTTGCGGGCATTGGGATGGCACTTCTGATTATGGTGTTCAAGTTTGGTACCGCGGGTGATTTATGGCCTATCTCCACAGTATTGTTGTTCCTGCTCAGTTGGCGGCTGCGTGTTCGCTCCGTTGCGCCGCAGACTTAACTACTATCTCAAGCGGAAGGCTGCGAATCGGCACGGTGTAAACTCAAACTCATTCGCGGCAGCGTCCCCTTAGCTCAACGTAAGGCCCTACATGAGTAGTTTGCTCTGGCTTCAAAAGACAAATCTAATCGTTGCCGCTATTCTCATTCTGGGCGTTAACGTGGTCGGCGCCAGCCCGAAGAAGTACATCAACCCCGCAATGTACAAAGGTGAACAGCACTCGGTCGGTGCTGACATTGTTTCAGTTTATCTGCCAACGCCCGACTCAAAGAACGCAATACCAATTCCTGTGCAAACTTTCGCCGCCTCATCGGTCGGCTTCGTAGATACAGGTCAACGTGTCAGCGTGTACTTACGCAACGGTTACAAAGACGACCTAATTGCCTACTATCCGCGTGCCACGCTCATCATCACTGCGGTCGCTGGCGCAGGTCACTTACTTCTTGGGTTCTTTCTACGGCGCAGGACCTAACTATTCCATAAGAGACTTTCCGTCGATCTTGGCAAAGTAGTTGCCTGAGACGGCGAGGTGTGCTCCTTCTCCTTTGACGTCATTCATAATTCGCACGCAACCCTTCAGCGCTGCGCTGCATCTACCTGCCACAACGCCATGACTTTCGTCCCTGCTGCTGCGCCACATCGCGGCGTACAGTGGGGAGAGCACACTCGCCGATACTCCGAGGGAACCGATGACACTGCCCCGCTCGCTTCGTCTTGTTTTTGCGTTCGCTTTTTGCGCCGCCGCACCGCTCGCCGCTGCGCAAACCAAACTGCTGCGCTTCCCGGATATCTGCAACGACCGTGTCGTATTCACTTACGGCGGCGACTTGTGGACTGTGTCCGCGCAAGGCGGCACGGCGATCCGACTCACCGCCGGGCCGGGGCTGCAGGAATCGGCGAAGTTTTCGCCGGACTGCAGCCAGATCGCGTTCACCGGCGACTACAGCGGCGAGGATCAGGTATACGTGATGCCGGCCAACGGCGGTGTGCCGACACAGTTGACGTATTACCCAGCGCTCGGTCCGCTGCCGCAACGCTGGGGTTTCGACAACCAGGTTTACGGCTGGACGCCGGATGGCGGGCGCATCCTGTTTCGCACGTACATCGACAGTTTCGAATTGAGCCAGCCGCGCCTTTTCACCGTCGATAAAAACGGCGGCATGCCCGATGCGCTGCCGATGCCGATCGCCGGCGTCGGCAAATATTCGCCGGACGGAAAGCAACTCGTGTACTCGCCGCTGTTCCGCGATTTCCGCACGTGGGATCGTTACCAGGGAGGCTGGGCGCAGGATCTCTACATCTTCGACATGGCCACACAACAAGGCCGCAACATCACCAATAATCCGCGCACCGATCGCGATCCGATCTGGATCGGCAACGCGATTTATTTCGTCTCGGATCGCGACGATGTACTCAACTTGTTTCGCTATGACATCACTAGTAGCCAAACCACTCAACTGACCAAGCATCGCAACTTCGATGTGCGCTGGGCCAGCGGCGATCGCAATG
>JANXUW010000690.1 GCA_025351985.1 Pseudolysobacter sp. | reverse complement strand
TGCGATGCGCTGATCACGATGCCGGCGCTGGCGCGCAGGCTTTGCGTGAGATATGCAACCGCAGGCGTCGGCATCGGACCGAGCAATTGCACATCGGCGCCCGCCGCGACCAGGCCCGCTTCGAGCGCTGACTCGAACATGTAGCCGGAGATACGTGTGTCCTTGCCGATCAACACGGTGGCATGGGTGTCTTTCTCGGCCAGCACCACGCCGATCGCGCGCCCGAGCTTGAGCATGAATTCCGCCGTGATCGGCCACTGGCCGACGCGTCCGCGAATGCCGTCGGTACCGAAATATTTTTTCTGAGTCATCGCAAGTTGTTGGATGCTGGGTCGCCTAGTGTAGTGCTTCCGGCGCGCGATGCTAATCGTCATCCCACAGCCGCGATGCGGTGGCCGATTTTGGTTTCGCTATGACAGCCGCGCCGGAATCGACCGCATGCCAGATTGCCAACGCATCCCGCGTCGCGGCGACATCATGCACGCGCACGATCGCGGCGCCGCGCTGCGCTGCGATCAAGGCCGCGGCGACCGAGCCGAATACGCGCTCGCCGGGCGAGCGGCCGGTCAATGTCGCGATCATCGATTTGCGCGACAACCCGACCAGAACAGGCACATCGAGCGTCTTGAATTTTTCGAGTTGACGCAGCAAGGCGAGATTATGTTCGAGCGTTTTGCCGAAACCGAAACCGACATCCACCAGCAGTTTTTTCTTGTCGATGCCAGCGAGCTGGCAGGCAAACAAACGTTCGGCGAGAAAACGATGCACTTCGCCCACCACGTCGTCGTACTGCGGATTTTCCTGCATCGTCTGCGGTTCGCCCTGCATGTGCATGAGGCAGATCGCAGCGCCGAGTTCGGCGGCGGCATCCAGTGCACCGGGACGACGCAACGCGTAAACGTCGTTGATGAGACCCGCGCCGGCCGCGACCGCCGCGCGCATCACTTCGGGCTTGCTCGTGTCGATCGAAATCGGGACTTGTGTCTGCGCCGCGAGCGCGGCGATCACGGGAATAACGCGTGCGATTTCTTCTTCGGCGCTGATCGCTACTGCACCGGGCCGCGTCGATTCACCGCCAACATCGAGCAGATCCGCGCCCTGCTCGACCAGAGCCAAGCCGTGCGCAATCGCGCTGGCGGTATCTGCAAATGCGCCACCATCGGAAAACGAATCGGGCGTGATATTCAGAATGCCGCAGATGCGCGTGCGATCCAGCGCCAAGCTGCGACCGCGGCAGTCGAGGGTGGGAACAAAGATCAACATCGCGCGACTGAGTCAGCTCGAAAAAATCAGCGCGAGAATAGGTTTCTCGCGCTGATTCGAATTTCAGGTTTGCGCGGCGGGTCCGCCGATCGGTCCGGCATTCTTGCCGAAATCCGATACCGGAGCGCCCGGCCCGGGCCCTGGCGAATTGTCATTCCAGTCGCGTGGCGGACCGGGTTTTTTGCCCTGCATGATGCTGTCGATCTGCAGCGCGTCGATGGTTTCATACAACAACAGCGCATCGGCCATCATGTGCAATTGTTCGGTGTGCGTGGTCAAGATATCGCGCGCGCGGTGGTAAGCGGTATCGATCACCTTGCGTACGACGACATCGATCTTGCGCGCGGTTTCTTCGGAAACGTGCTTGTGCTGCGTGACCGAACGGCCGAGGAAAACTTCTTCGTCCTCGTCGCTGTAGGTCATCGGGCCGAGCTCTTCCGACAGACCGTATTTGGTGACCATGTCGCGAGCGAGACCGGTGGCGCGCTGAATATCGTTCGAGGCGCCGGTGGTGACTTTATCGTGGCCGAAAATCAGCTCCTCGGCGACACGTCCGCCGTACAGGCTGGCGAGGCGGCTTTCGAGAAACTGCTTGCTGTGGCTGTAGCGATCGCCTTCCGGCAGATACATCGTTACACCAAGCGCGCGACCGCGCGGAATGATCGTGACTTTGTAGACCGGATCGTGATCCGGCACGATCCGACCGACGATGGCGTGGCCAGCTTCGTGATATGCGGTGAGTTTTTTCTCGTCGTCGCTCATCAGCATCGAGCGGCGCTCCGAACCCATCATGATCTTGTCCTTGGCGTCCTCGAACTCGCTCTGTGTCACCATGCGCTTGTTGCGCCGGGCCGCCATCAGGGCCGCCTCGTTGATGAGGTTGGCGAGGTCGGCGCCGGAGAATCCCGGCGTGCCGCGCGCGATGGTCTTCAGGTTGACGTCAGGGGCGAGCGGGACCTTGCGGACGTGGACCTTGAGGATCTGCTCGCGACCGCGCACGTCCGGCAGCGGCACGGTCACCTGGCGATCAAAACGGCCCGGACGCAGCAACGCCGGATCGAGCACGTCGGGACGGTTGGTCGCGGCGATCAGGATGATGCCTTCGTTGGCCTCGAAGCCGTCCATCTCGACGAGCAGTTGATTCAATGTCTGTTCGCGCTCATCG
>JANXUW010000677.1 GCA_025351985.1 Pseudolysobacter sp. | reverse complement strand
ATTTCGCGCCGCCTGCGACGCGGTGTTCGGCAATCTCGATCAGGCCAAACAGCAGCGGGAATCGGCGCATGTCGCATTGCAGACGCAGGCGGCGGTGCTGGTCGACGAGCTCGAAGGTCTGCGCGATTCGCTCGCACAAGGCAGTACCGCAGCACGTGCACGGCAACGCGAAATCGATACACAGTGGCGCGAGCTGAGCAATGTCGAGCGCAATCTGCAAACGCGTTATCACGCCGCGCTCGAAGCCGCACAAGCGGCAGGCGAACAGCAGCAGCGCGCGCGCCGCCTGAATCGCTACACCAATGCCGATGCGCGTTATGCCGTGCTGGTCGATTTCGAAAACGGCAAACTCACGGCCACGACAGCGCAAGCGGCGTGGGATGGCTTGCCTGCCGCGACCCGCGAATTTTCCGCCGTGCTGTCACCGCGTTTTGAAAACGCGTTGCATCGTGCTGAACACGGCAATACCGAGGAATCGGAAACGGAACCACGTGCGGAACAAGCGCGTGATCTGCTGATCCGCATCGAGTTCATCGCCGGTCTCGAATCGCCGTCGCAGGATCGCCAGCGCCGCATGGACTATCAGGTGTCGCGTTTGTCCGCACGACTGCGCGGCGACCACGTCGGCAATGTCGAAGCCGAACTCGGCACGTGGCTCGGCGAATGGTACGCCGTCGGCGTTTTGCCGATGGATCAGGCAGCGGACTTGCACACGCGATATGCGCGTGCGTTGCAGACCTTGCTCGCGCAAATGCCCTGATTGAGTTTCGCACGATGCGATGGAGCGATAGCCAACCCGCTCCATCGCATCGATATATCAACCGACACTGGCACGATGCGCGCGCCCTTTGCGGGCGTCCTGGATCAGATTGCGCGTCGACGTGCGCATGTCGTCGAGCATCGAGTAGATCGTCGGCAGCACAACGATCGTGACCAAGGTCGAGAAGATCAATCCGCCGGCAATCGCACGCGCCATCGGGTAATACGGCGGGCCACCGCCGCCACCCATCGTATTGGTGCTGAAACACAGCGGCACCATGCCGAGAATCGCCGTACCCATCGTCATGAGGATCGGTCGCATTCGATCACGCGCGCCCCGCACCAAAGCTTCATTGCGCCCCATTCCCTGCTGCCGCAACTGATTGACGTGCACGATCATGACGATGCCGTTGTTGACCACCACGCCCATCAGAATCAGCACGCCGATGAACGCCATGATCGAGAACGTCGTTCCGCTGAGCCAAAATAGCCAGAACACACCGAAGATCGAAAATACGAATGTGGTCATGATCGCGGCCGGAAAAATCAGCGATTCGAACATCGACGCCATCACCACATATACCAGCACCAGCGCGATCAGCAGATTGAGTCCCATCTGCTTTCCGGCATCGTCGGATTCGTCGAAACTGGTGCCGAACGTCCAGCGATAACCTGGCGGAAGTACCACGGATTTCATCGCCGCTTCGATACCTTTGCGCGCGTCGTCCATCGTCACGCCATCGGCCAGATTAGTCTTGATCGAGAGCGATGTCTGACGGTTCTCGCGCTGCACGCTGGAAGCCGCGCTTTGCGTTTTCAGATCGACCATCGCCATGAGCGGAATCATGCTGCCATCGGCGCGGCGAAGTTTGTAATCGCTCAGGTCATCGATGCGCTGCGTATCGGCATTCGCAAAACGCAGCCAGACCGGCACGTCTTTTTCGCCACCGCGAAACTCCTTGAGGTTGACGCCACGCAACGCAATCGCGACGTATTGCGCGACCTGTTGCGCGCTGAAACCGAAATTCTGCGCGCGATCACGATCAACATGCACCGCGAGTTCCGTATCGTTGTTGTTCTCGGCGGAACGCACGTCGCGCAGCCCTGGCACGCTCTGCAAGACCGGTATCACCGCGCCGATGAGTTCATGCAATTGTTTGCTCGAATCGCCGACCAGCGACAATTGCAGGCCATCGCTGTTGCCACGTTTTTGCTGATCGAAACCGACGCTGCCGATCGGAATTTTCGGCAAGCCCTTGCGAATGTCTTCCATGATCGCCGCGGCAGAACGCGTGGCTCGGTTGTCGTCGAACAACTGGATGCTGGTGAACGCCTGACCGGCCTCATCGAACCGGCTGTAGGTGCTTTTGATATCGAACTCCTGCTTGTGCTGCTGCAGAAATGCTTCGATGTTGTGAATGGATTTTTCCATGTCCGGCAAACGATAAACCGCATTCAAATCGTATTGCAGAAACAGTTGCCGCGATTCGCCTTGCGGAAACATGTCGGTCTTGGTCAGCAAGATCGGCACAAAACTCAGCAGTACCAGCAGCATCGTGCCGACCACGGTCCAGCGCCGGTTGCGCAAAGTCCAGTCGATCATGTTGGTGTAGCGTGCTTGCAGGCGCGAGATAAAACTGTCGCGCGTGATGAACTTCGGCGAAGGCAATTTCGATGCGAGCATCGGGATAAGACTGACCGCGACGAGCCAAGAAGCCAGATGTGCGATCGTCATCGCCACCGCAACCTGGGTGAGGAAAATGCTGATCTGATTTTTCGCACCAAAAATATTCGGCAGGAACACCGCGATGCTCGCAAACGTGCCGGCGGCGATCGCGATACCGACCGTTTGTGTGCCCTGCACTGCGCTGTACCATGGTTTGTCGGGATATTTTTCGCGGAACTGATAAATGCTTTCAACGACCACGACGGCGTTGTCCACCAGCATGCCGACCGCGAGCAGCAAGCCCATCATCGATAAAACGTTCAGCGTGATGCCGAAAAAATACATGCAGCCGAGCGTCATCACGAGGCAGATCGGAATCGCCAGCGATACCATCAAGGTGGACGCCCAGTCGCGCAGGAAAAAGAACAATACGAGAATCGAAAGCAAGGTGCCGATCAGGCCGGCCTCACCGAGTTCGCGCAATGAGCTGACCACACCAGCACCTGCATCCTGCAGAAAATACAACTGGATGCCCTGCAGCTCAGGATCCTTCGAAATGCGTTGCATTTCCGCAGCGACCGCACGACTGACATCGACCAGATTTGCATTGCGCTCTTTGTACACATCCACCGCGATGGCCGGGCGCAGATCGAGATGGCGCGCGTAATCCAGGCGGCCGGGCTTGAGCGCAACGTTGGCGACATCGCCAAGTTTTAGGCCCTTGTCGTTGACCGGAAAACTGCGGATCGCTTCGAGGTTGCGCCACTCGCCCATCGGCTGCACGCGATAACGCAGATCGCCTTCGCGCACGAGACCGCCGGAGCTGGAAAAATTCGCGTCCGACAAACGCTTGTACAAATCGTTCAGGCTGATGCCTGCAGTGCTCAGTCGATCTGCCGATATTTCGATCTGCACTTCGTTCGGTGCAACGCCTTCGATACCGACCTTGGCCACGCCGGGCAGTCGCTCGAGCGGGCGCTTGAGTTTCTTGTCGATGAGTTCGTAGGAGTTGGTCAGGTCGCGATCGCTGGCGATACGGATATTGACGACGGCCTGATCCGAACTCGAAAACTTGCGCACGAAATAACGTTGCAGGTCGCTCGGCAAGGTGGAGCGAACGGCGTCGATTTTTTCGCGCGCCTCGACCGCTTTGATCGTGACATCCTGACCCCACTTGAATTGCAGGAAAATATCCGTGCCATCCGCGCGCGAGGTGGAATTCATGTGCTGAATTCCGGTCAAGGTCGACAGCGCTTCTTCGACCGGACGCGTGATTTCGCGCTCGACTTCTTCCGGCGTGGAGTTCGGATACGGCAGGTTGACCGCCATGAACGGGATGTCGATATCGGGGAACAATTCCAGCGGCAGGCGCACCGCCGCGATGAGCCCGATCACCACCATCGACACAAAAAACATGATGACGGTGACGGGCCGTTTCAGGCTCAGTTCGGCGAGCGTCATTACACGGCTCCTTCGATCACCGCTGCGCCGGAATCGTGATCGCCTTGCGCGATATTCAACTCGCGACGTTGACCGCGCTCAAAGTAGAAACTATCCGGCTTGCGATCGAGCAGGTTGTACAACACTGGAATCACGATTAGCGTCAGCAAGGTCGATACAGCCAAGCCGCCCATCACCGCGATCGCCATCGGCGCACGCACTTCGGAACCGTCGCCGGTGCTGATCGCGAGCGGCAAAAATCCGAGCAAGGTGCACATCGTCGTCATCGTAATCGGGCGCAGGCGTGATTCTGCGGCGAGCATGATCGCCTGGACTTTTTCCGTGCCTGATTCGCGCAATTGATTCACGCGGTCGATCAGGATGATGGCGTTCTTCACCACGATGCCGGCGAGCATGATCAGACCAATGAAGACCACCACACTGAGCGGAGTGTGGGTAATTTTCAGCGCGAGCACGGCACCGACCAGGGCCAGCGGAATCGAGAACATGATGACGAACGGATGCAGGAGCGATTCGAACTGCGACGCCATCACCAGGTACACGAGAAAAATCGCCAGCGACAGCGCAAAGATCAGCGAATTCACCGATGCATCGAGCTCCTCGCTCTGACCGCCGATATGCACGCTGACCCCGGCCGCGAGCGGATTGGCGGCGAGCAGACTTTGCACTTCCTTGACTGCGGTGCCGAGATCGCCGTAATGCAGATTGGCCGAGATGATCGCCACGCGCTCCTGGGTGATGCGATGAATTTCGCTCGGCCCGACGGTGGATACTACTTTCGCCACGGCGTCGAGCCGCACCAGTTTATCGGTGCCGACATTCACGATCAGGTTCTTGATGTCCGCGACCGAACGTCGGTTGTCCTGACTGTTGCGCACCAAAACGTCGATCTTGCGATCCTTGAAACTATAGCGGGTCGCGACCGAACCTTTAACCTTGTTCACGACCTGATCAGCGATCTGCTTGGAAGTGAGGCCCAACGCGGCGGCGCGATCCTGGTCGAACTGGATTTGCACTTCGGGATAACCGCCTTCGACGGTGGATTTGACGTCGGCAAAACGCGGCGAATCGGTGAGCAGTTGCGTGAGTTTGTGGCCGGCCTTTTCGAGCGCAGCGAGATCATAACCGCGAATCTCGATTTCCAACGGCGTCGCGAGGCTGAACAACGCCGGACGCGAAAATTTCACCTCGACGCCGGCGTGCGTCGCCATCGTTTTGCGCAAACCGTCCATCGCCGCGCGCTCGCCCTGCTCGCCGACATCGGACTTCAACGTGACTAACAGACGGCCAATGTTTTCGCCGGAATCGGTCGGGTTGGCATCGAGGCGTGTGCCTGTGCCGCTGACGCCGTAGATCGACTTGATGTTCGGATCGTGGGCATTCTTGAGCTGCAGTTCGCGTACCAGCGAATCGGTTTCCGCCAGTGGCGTACCGGGCGGCAACTTGACCACCATTTCGAAACGGCCCTGCGCGAGCTGCGGAATCAGGTCCATGCCCAGCGTCGGCAACATCAGCACCGCAACACCGAACATTGCCGCGGCAAATCCGAGCACGAGCAACGGTTGCTTGAGCGCGCCGGGCAGGAAACGCCGATAACCCGATGCCATCCATTCGTACGGAATCAATACGAGAATCCGACCGATGAAGCGCATGCCGTAACCGATCCCTGCAGCGACCGGGCGGCCAACAAGAACAAAGAAACGCATGACGTAGTAAAAAATCGGCGGCAGCAAACTTGTCAGCAGCAAAAAGAAAATCCAGAACGGCAGGATCACAGGTTTTATCGGCAGACTGAGCAGCCAAAACAGGATCGCCAAAAACGAATTCCGCGGTGCGTTGTCGCCGTAAGGCCATTTCACCAGCTGCCGCCCGAAACCCAAGACATCGCGCCATAGCGGACGCGCGCGTGGCACCTCATCCTTGAATGCGAGCGGTGCGCGGCCCTTGAGCGAGGCCAGCATCGGGATCAAGGTCATCGCCACGACCAGCGAAATCAGCATCGCAAACGTCACCGTCAGTGCCTGATCGCGGAACAGTTGTCCGGCAATGCCCTGCACGAAAACCAGCGGAAAAAATACCGCGACCGTGGTCAGTGTGGACGCGGTGATGGCCATCGCGACTTCCGCTGCGCCCTTGATCGATGCGTCGATCACCGACATGCCGCGCTCGCGCATTCGCGCGACGTTTTCGAGCACGACGATCGAATCGTCCACCACCATGCCGGTCGCCAGCGCCAGACCGCCGAGCGACATCACGTTCAAACTCAACCCGGCGCGATCCATGAAGAAAAACGTCGTGATCAGCGATACCGGCAGCGACAACGAAATGGTGAACGTGCTCCAGGTATCGGAGAGGAAAAAGAAGATGATCAGGATCGCCAGCACACCGCCGAGCATCGCGTCAAAGCGCACATCGTCGAGTGAATGTTCGATGAAGATCGACTGGTCGTCGATCAGCGCGAGTTCCGCATTCGCCGGCAAGGTGGGTTTGAGTTTTTCCAGCGCGGCTTTCACTGCCGTGGCGACGCTCACGGTATTGGCGTCGCCTTCCTTGTAGACGGCCATTTCGATTGCCTCGCGGCCATCGATGCGCACGATGCCTTCGCGCTCCTTGTAGCCCTGGCGCACTTCGGCGACGTCGCGCAAACGTACCGGCACGCCCTTGTCGATCTTGACCAGCAGATCACGCATCTCATCAAGCTTGGTGAACTGATTGACGGTGCGCACGAGGTAACGCTGCGACCCTTCGTCGATACGGCCGCCGGATACATTGACGTTTTCATCGCGCAGGCGATTGGCGACATCGGTGACGGTGAGAT
>JANXUW010000676.1 GCA_025351985.1 Pseudolysobacter sp. | reverse complement strand
CACGATCGGCAGCGGGTTCAACCAGCCTTACAGCGTCGCCCTCGATGCGAGCGGTAACGTGTTCGTCGCCGACAGGCTCAACAACGCGACGAAGGAAATCCTGGCGCTTTCAGGTTATATGACGGTCAATACACTCCCCGGCGGCGGGTTCGCCTTTGCGCGCGGCGTCGCCGTCGATGCCAGCGGCAATGTGTACGTCGTCAATAGTTTCGACCCCAACACGGTCAAGCAGATCCTGGCGCCCGGCTACACGGCAGTCAACACGCTCGGCAGCGGGCTCGACCATCCCAACGGCGTGGCCGTCGATGCCAGCGGCAATCTGTTTGTCGCGGATACCAACAATAACGCGGTGAAGAAGATGTTCGCCACTGGCGGTTATACAACGATCAACACGCTCGGCAGCGGGTTCAACCAGCCCAACGGCGTCGCGGTTGATGCCAGTGGCAACGTGTTCGTCGCTGATACCGGCAACAACGCGGTGAAGAAGATCCTGGCGGCTGGCGGCTATACCACGGTCACCACACTTGGCGCGTTCGACCAGCCCATGGGCGTCGCCGTCGATGCCAGCGGCAACGTGTTCGTCGCTGAGTTGACCTACCACGCGGTGAAGGAGATGCTCGCAGCCGGCGGCTATACGACGGTCAACACACTCAGCACCGATTTCGGTTACCCCACCGGTGTCGCCGTCGATGCCAGCGGCAACGTGTTCGTCGCCGATGCCAACAACGCGGTAAAGGAGATCACGGCGGCGCTGGCACCAACGATCACCAAGACGTTTGGTGCGAGAACGATTCAATCCGGCGTCAGCACGTCGCTGACCTTCACGGTCACCAACCCGAACGCGAGTACCGCCCTGAGTCACATTGCGTTTACCGACAACCTGCCTGCAGGGCTGGTGATAGCCACGCCGAACGGATTGACGAACACCTGCGGCGGCACCGCTACGGCCGTCGCGGGGGCTTCTTCGGCGAGCCTGTTGGTAGGCCGGGCAGCAAATACTTCGTGCACGATGATGGTGAACGTGAGCGGCACCACGCTCGGAGTGAAGAACAACAGCGTGCAGGTGACTTCCACCAATGGCGGCGTCGGTAACACGTCGACTGCGACGCTGACGATCTCGGGCTCGCCGCCCGCCATCACGAAGGTATTTGGCTCGGCAACAATTTCGACCAATGGCACCACCTCGCTGACCTTGACTGTCAGTAATCCGAACGCCGGTGCACCGCTGACGGGCGTGGCCTTCATTGACAGCCTGCCCGCCGGCTTGGTGGTGGCATCGCCGAACGGATTGACGAACAGCTGCGGCGGCACTGCTACTGCGACCGCTGGCGCGACTTCAGCGAGCCTGTCGGGCGCGACGCTTGCGCCCGGCAGCTCGTGCACGATGGTAGTGGCCGTGCGTGGTGCGGCGCCGGGCGTAAAAAACAACAGCGTGCAGGTAAGCTCCACGGACGGCGGTATCGGCAACACGTCGAATGCCACGCTGACGGTCTCGGCGACCGCACCCGCGATCACGGCAGTATTCGGCACGGCAAAGATGGTACCGAACGGCGCCACGTCGCTGACTTTCACGCTAAGCAATCCGAGCGCAGCCGGGTCGCTGAGTGGCGTGGCCTTCACCGACAACCTGCCGGCGGGTCTGGTGCTGACCTCGCCGAATGGTTTGACCAACACCTGCGGCGGCACCGCGACGACAGTCGCGGGATCATCGCTGGCTAGCCTGACCGGCGTAAACCTGGCGGCCAGCGCCTCATGCACGATGGTGGTCGGCGTGACCGGCACCACGCTCGGCGTGAAGAACAACAGCGTGCAGATAACGTCTACCAACGGCGGCGCTGGCAACACCGCGAATGCGACGCTGACGGTGCAATTGTGCATACGTGGCGACACGGTCTACTGCGAGGGATTCGAGGCCGCAGCCATCCGGACCCTAGGCAGCGGATTCGGCTACGTCGCTGGCGTGGCGGTCGATGCCAGCGGCAACGTGTTCGTCGCGGATCTGGGCAACAGCGCGATAAAGGAGATCCTCGCACCGGATTACACGACGATCAACACGCTCGGCAGCGGATTCAGCAATCCCACCGGCGTCGCCGTCGATGCCGCCGGCAATGTATACGTTGCCGATTCCGGCAACGACGCGGTGAAGAAGATCCTGGCGCCAGGTTACACGACGGTGATTACGCTCGGCAGTGGGTTTTTTCATCCGAATGGCGTTGCCGTCGATGCCAGCGGCAACGTGTTTGTCGCCGACTTTTACAACAACGCAGTGAAGGAAATCCTGGCGCCCGGCTACACCGTGATCAATACGCTCGGCAGCGGATTCAACCATCCCTCGGGCGTCGCCGTGGATGCGAGCGGCAACGTGTTCGTCGCCGATTTGAGCAACAACGCGGTGAAGGAAATTCACGCGCCCGGCTATACGACCGTCAACACGCTCGGCAGCGGATTCAACCATCCTACTGGCATCGCCGTAGATGCCAGCGGCAACGTATTTGTCGCCGACAACTTCAACCTGGCCGTGAAACTGATCCTGCCCGCTGGCGGCTATACGAAAGTGCTGACGCTCGGCTCCGGGTTCGACTATACGTGGGGCGTCGCAGTCGATGGCAGCGGCAACGTATTCGTCGCCGAGTATTACAACAAGGACGTGAAGGAGATACTGGCGCCGGTGTTGCCGCCTTTCAATTGAGCAGCATCACCGCGCTGACCTTCACTCTCATCCATCGTAACGCGGGTGCGTTACCTTCACGGATAGTCTGCCCGCTGGGCTGGTCGTGGCCTCGGCGAAGGATCTGACAGTCGCAGCCTTGCAGAAAAAGAAAAAGCCCGCGCGGTGGCGGGCTTTCGAGGACAGCAATCAACAATAGTTTTGACGGTTTCTAGAACGGAATCTCGTCGTCATCAAAACTGTCCGACGGCGGCGGCGTGTTGCGCGTCGGCGCGGATTGCGGGCCACGGGCGGGACCACGTTCGGCACGCTCGCGTGGTGCTCCACCACCACCGCCGCCTCCACCCATGCCTCCACCACCACCGCCGCCTTCACCGCGACCACCGAGCATCTGCATTTCATCGGCGATCACGTCGGTGGAATAACGCTTGACGCCATCCTTCTCATATTCGTCGGTGCGCAACTTGCCTTCGACATACACCTGGCTGCCTTTCTTCAGGTACTCACCCGCGATCTCAGCGAGGCGCCCGAAAAACTTGATGCGATGCCACTCGGTGCGCTCCTGCTGCTCGCCGGTGGTCTTGTCTTTCCACGCTTCCGAGGTCGCGATGCGAATGCTGGTGATCGCCGCGCCGCTGGCGGTATAACGCGTTTCGGGATCGGCACCAAGGTTGCCGACGAGGATGACTTTGTTGATTCCGCGTGCCATGTGTATTTCCTTTTGTGTCTTGCCTGAAGTTGCTGAAAGCAGCCCCCGCACAGTTCGCACTGCTGCCAGAC
>JANXUW010000668.1 GCA_025351985.1 Pseudolysobacter sp. | reverse complement strand
CTTTCGCGCGGCAAATTCGAGATGGCCGCGCTCGAAGCGCTGGCATCTGCACTTCTCGACCTGCGCCGGCTCGCTTGGGATCTGAGCCTGTTCACGACTGCCGAATTCGGTTTCGTCGAACTGCCGGCGCAATACACCACCGGCAGCTCGATCATGCCGAACAAGCGCAATCCCGATGTGATCGAATTGATGCGCGCGACTTATGCATCGGTCGCGGCGGCGCGTTGCGAGATCGAACAATTGCTGTCGCTGCCATCCGGCTATCAGCGCGATTTGCAGATCAGCAAGGGTGCGGTATTTCATGGCTTCAGTCGCGGTCTGGCTGCGCTCGCGCTGACACCCGATCTGCTCGCGCGTTTGCAATGGAACGCAGCGCGTATGCGCGCCGCGATCGAGCCATCGATGTATGCGACCGATCTCGCGGTCGAGCTTGCGCAAGCCGGAGTGCCGTTTCGCGATGCCTACAAACGTGCGGCAAATGCCGCGCATGAAAGCGGGGCAGGGCGCACGCCGGAAGCCAGTCTCGCCGCGCGCATATCGCCAGGTGCGGCGAGCGATATGCTGCTCGACGAACTCGCCCAGCGTCTGGCGCAGGCGAAAAAATCGCTGGCCGTCGCGGCGTCATGAACGTGCCCGTGCCTACGCCAATGCCCGAGCAAGCCTTGCCGCCATGGCGTCGTTGTGTGCTGAAAGTCGGCAGCAGTTTGCTGGCCGCGAGCGGTGGCGGTTTGAGCACGCGATATGCGCTTGGCATCGCGCAGTTCATTGCGGCGTGTCATGACGACGGCAAACAGGTGGTGCTGGTATCTTCGGGCGCCGTCGCCGGCGGCCGCGCGATCCTGCGCGAGCGCGGCGCCGAGGCGTCCACACTCGCCGCGCGCCAGGCGATGGCCGCGGTGGGCCAGACCAAAATGATCGCGTTGTGGCAGCGTTTTTTCGACCGACCGACCGCACAGATTTTGCTGATGCACGACGACTTGCGCAACCGCCGCCGTTACCTGAACGCGCGCGCCACCCTACGCGAATTGTTGCGACTCGACGTGCTGCCGGTGGTGAATGAAAACGACAGCGTTGCCGTCGAGGAGCTCAAGCTTGGCGACAACGACAATCTCGCCGCGATCGTCGCCGCTCTCGTCGATGCCGATGTGCTGCTGATCGCGACCGATATCGACGGTTTGTATTCGGCCAATCCGCGCACCGATTCGAATGCACAGCCGATAGCCGATGTGGCCGCAATCACGCCGCAGATTCTGGCGATGGCCGGCGGCGCGGGCAGTAGCAGCGGCACCGGCGGCATGCGCACGAAACTCGAAGCGGCAGCAAAGGCGGCCGCCGCCGGAATCGACACGGTATTGTTCAACGGCACCGATGCGCAATGTCTGCGTCTGCTCGCGCAGGATCGCTTGCGCGGCACGCGCATTCGCGCCAGCGGTACGCATTTGCAGGCGCGCAAATATTGGCTGCGCCATGCGCCTGCAGAAAACGGCGGCATTGTCGTCGATGCCGGTGCGGCACGCGCATTGGCTGCAGGTGGCGCCTCGTTATTGCCGGGTGGCATCGTCGCCGCCGAAGGTGAATTCAAGCGCGGCGATATGGTCGAAATTTTTCTGCGCGACGAACACGGCCAGCATGTGATCGCACGCGGCATCAGCCAATATGCGGCGAGTGAAATCCGCCGCATCGCCGGCAAACACACGCGCGAAATCGAAACGCTGCTCGGTTACAGCTATGGCGATAGTGTGGTGCATCGCGACGACCTGGTGGCCTGCGATCCCGCGCCATCGTCGGCAATGCTAAAATAAATACATGAGTTCAACCGTACGATCACGCGCACTGGCTTGCCGCGCCGCGGCTCCCGCCGTGGCGAAACTGGATGCCGTACAAAAATCCGCGCTGCTGCATCGTATGGCCGCAACGTTGGAAGATGCCGGCGCGCAGGTATTGAGTGCGAATGCCGAGGATCTGCGCGCGGCGCAAGCCAATGGCACCGGCGGCGCGATGCTCGATCGATTGCGACTCGACGAAACCCGTTTTGCGGCCATCGTTGCTGCCGTGCATGCGATCGCCGATCTGCCCGATCCCGTCGGTCAAATCACCCAGACCAGTATCCGCCCGAATGGCTTGCGCATCGAAAAAGTGCGTGTGCCGCTCGGTGTGATCGCGATGATTTACGAAGCGCGGCCGAACGTTACTGCCGACGCCGCCGCGCTATGTTTCAAGGCCGGCAACGGCGTAATTCTGCGCGGTGGTTCGGAAGCACGACATTCGAATTTTGCCATCGCCAATGCCTTGCAATCGGCCTTGATCGAGTTCGATATCGATGCCGCGGCGCTGACCTTGCTCGACGATGCCGGACGCGAAAATATTCTCGAACTGGTGCAGCTCGTCGATATCGTCGATCTGGTAATTCCACGCGGCGGCGAAGGGCTGATCCGTTTTGTGACCGAGCATGCACGTGTGCCGGTGATCAAGCATTACAAGGGCGTGTGTCATTTGTACGTTGATGCGCAGGCCGATCTCGATCTGGCGCTGCAGCTGTTGATCGACGGCAAGACCACGCGGCCCGGTGTGTGCAATGCGCTCGAAACCTTGCTGGTGCATGCGGCAGTGGCGCAGGAATTTTTGTCGCGCGCGGCGGCGGCACTGAGCGAGCGTGGCGTCGAATTGCGCGCTTGCGAAAACAGCCGCGCCTGGATGCCAAACGCGTTGCCGGCCAGCGATGAAGATTACGCCGCGGAATTTCTCGATCTGAAAATCGCGGTTCGTGTGGTTGAAAATCTTGATCGCGCGATCGCACATATTCGTCGTTTCGGTTCGGATCACACCGAGGTCATCGCGACGCGCGATGCGACAGCGGCGCAGGCATTTATCGCGGGTCTGCATTCCGCCGTGGTGATGGTGAATGTCTCGTCGCGTTTCAGCGACGGCGGCGAGCTCGGACTCGGCGCCGAGATCGGCATCTCGACCACACGCCTGCACGCGTATGGACCAATGGGCGCGGAATCGCTGACGATCGAGCGTTTTGTCGTGCACGGCAATGGCCAGATTCGTCATGCGCAAACTCCGGTCGTGGCGACAGCGTCACGGTGACTACGTCGTTATCGATTACCGCACAGGATCGCGTGCTGATCCTCGCGCCGCATCCCGATGACGAGTCGTTGTCCTCGGGCGGATTGATCCAGGCATCGCTCGCTGCGGGGGCCGCGGTGCGTGTGTTGTTGTTCACCGACGGCGACAATAATCCGTGGCCGCAGCGCTGGATCGAAAAACGCTGGTTTATTGGCGCCAGCGAACGTGCGCGGTGGGGCGCGCGTCGCCGCGCCGAAGCGCAGCAAGCGTTGCGTAGTCTTGGCGTGGCCGACGAGCAGGTTCATTTTCTCGGCTTGCCGGATACCGGCCTTACCGATTTGTTGATACGTGCCGATAGCGAATTGTTGCAGGCGCTGGTTGATGAGTTGCGCGAATTTCGCCCGACTCGCCTCGTGATTCCGGGGTTGCAGGATCGCCATCCCGATCACAGTGCAGCACATGTGCTCACGCGTTTCGCGATGCAACTCACCCGTTCGCAGACGCCGATCGAAGTGTTGAGTTATCTGGTGCACACCGATCTGACCGAGTTGCCGAGCACACGCGTGCTTGCACTGACTCCGCCGCAAATTCGGCGCAAACGCGAGGCGATTGCGGCGCATGAGACGCAGGTGCGACTCAGCGGAAAACGTTTTCTCGGTTTTGCGAAACAGCATGAATATTATATTGCGGCAGCGACGGCGCCAGACGCAGTTTCCCGATCGGGCGATTTTGCACAATGGCGCACTGACGAATTGCTCGTGCATCTGCGCGGAAAAATTCGACGTGGCGAAGAGCTGTTGCTCGCATTGCTGACTGCCGACGGAACGAGTCTGCATGCGCGTCTGGATTTGCCTTTGTCCGCCGGCACACGGACGCTGCGTGATAGTCACACCGATCGATTGATCGGCCAGCTCGAAATTTCCGTCACTGCGCAAGAAACGCTGTTGTCATTGCAGCCGGAATTTGCCGCAAGGATCGATCTGGCATTCGCTAAACGCCAGAAAAAACGGCGTGGTCTGATGGTATTTGATCGCGCTGGCTGGTTCGAGGCGACGCGCGAAAACGACTAGCGAGCCGCCAGTTCCTGTGTAGCGATTGGTTTGCTGCGGTTGTTGGGCATCAAGCAAAAAAAAGCCCGCGTTTGCGGGCTTTTTTGTCCGTGGCAACAGCGGAATCGTTACGAAATCCCGGTCATGCCAAGCACGTTGTAGCCGGCATCGACATAGGTGATTTCGCCGGTGATTCCCGAAGCCAGATCCGAGCACAAAAACGCGGCGGTATTGCCGACTTCATCGATCGTGACGCTGCGGCGCAGCGGTGCGTTGGTCTCGACGTGATCGAGCATCTTGCGAAAATTCGCGATGCCC
>JANXUW010000651.1 GCA_025351985.1 Pseudolysobacter sp. | reverse complement strand
ATCTGGCCACACGGCGCACGCCCGGCGGATTTTCATGCGCCGCTCAAATCCGACAAACCGGTGCTGTTGTTATCCGGCGAAAACGATCCGGTCACGCCGCCGGCGAACGCCGAGCTGGTACTGAAAAATCTGCCGAACGGGCGCCATCTCATCGCCAAAGGTCAGGGCCATAACGTGATCGTGCGCGGTTGCCTGCCGCGACTCGTCGCGAAATTCGTCGAGTCGCTGGATGCAAAAAAACTCGATGCGACATGTGTCGATGCGCTCGGACCGGTGCCAGCATTTCTCGATTTCAACGGAGCGGCGCCATGATCGAGGCACGCGACCTGCACAAGGCGTTCGGTGCGGTGAAAGCCGCCGAAGGCGTTTCTTTCATCGCGCGCGACGGCGAAATTACTGGCCTGCTCGGCCCGAACGGCGCCGGCAAGACCACCACGTTGCGCATGCTCTACACCTTGATGCGGCCGGATCGCGGCGCCGTGTTGATCGATGGCCGCAACGTCGCCGACGAAGCCGAAACGGTGCGCCGCGCACTCGGCGTGCTGCCGGATGCACGCGGCCTGTACAAGCGCCTGACTGCTCGCGAAAACATCGAATATTTTGCGCACCTGCACGGCCTCGATGCGACCACCACGCACGCACGCTGCGACGCGCTGATCGCCGCACTCGACATGCAGGATATCGCCGCGCGCCGCACCGAAGGATTTTCGCAAGGACAACGCGTCAAGACCGCGATCGCGCGCGCGCTCGTGCATGATCCGCGCAACGTGATTCTGGACGAGCCGACCAACGGCCTCGACGTGATGGCGACGCGCACGATGCGCGGTTTTCTCAAGCAGCTGCGCAACGAAGGGCGCTGCGTTTTGTTTTCGAGTCACATCATGCAGGAGGTGGCCGCGCTATGTGATCGCATCGTCGTGATTGCGCACGGTCGTGTGGTCGCCGAGGGCACGCCCGACGAGTTGCGCACGAACACTGGCGAGGCGAATCTGGAAGATGCGTTCGTCAAGATCATCGGCTCGGAAGAAGGTCTGCACGCATGAAATTCCTCCATCTGAAATCGCCGATGCTGGTGGTGTTTTTCAAGGAAGTGCTGGAAAACATCCGCGACCGCCGCACCATGGTCAACGCGCTGCTGATCGGCCCGCTGCTTGGCCCGCTGCTGTTCATCGTGCTGATCTCCGCGCTGACCGATCGCGAGGTGCAAAAATCCGAAGCACCGCTTGAAGTGTCGGTAATCGGTGCGCAATACGCGCCGAACCTGATCGAATCGCTGCGTCAACAAGGCCTCAAGATCAAACCCGCGGTCGATGATCCCGAAAAAAAAATCCACGATCAGGACGAAGAAGTGATCCTGCGCATTCCGCCGGATTTCGCGCAATCGTGGAACAAGGGCGAGACCGCGCAGGTCGAGGTTTTGCACGACAGTTCGCATCGCGATTCCGGCACACCGGTGGAACGCTTGCGACGCATGCTCGAAGGTTATGCGCAACGCAATACGACCATGCGCCTGGTCGCGCGCGGACTCAGTCCGAGCGTGTCGACGCCGCTGATCGTGGCGAGCCGCGACCTGTCGACGCCGCAAAGCCGCGGCGGCGTCATTTTTGCGATGCTGCCGTATTTCCTGATCATGACCCTATTCTACGGCGGCATGTATCTGGCGATCGATACCACCGCGGGCGAACGCGAGAGGCAATCGCTCGAACCGCTGCTGGTGAATCCGGTCGCGCGCTGGAAAATCATGGCCGGCAAACTCGGCGCCACGTTCGTGTTCGCGATGGCCGCGCTGTGCCTGAGCCTGCTCACGTTCGCCTTCAGCGGCAAGCTGATTCCGGCCGACACGCTCGGCATCCAGTTGCATCTTGGCGCATATTTCATCGCGCTCACCTTGCTGGTGATGGCGCCGCTGGCGTTGCTGATCAGCGCATTGCAAACCACGATTGCCGCGTTCGCCAAAAGCTATCGCGAGGCGCAAACGTTTCTGTCGTTGCTGATGATGATCCCGCTGATCCCGACCATGATGCTGGCCGTGCTGCCGGTCAAGACGCAACTCTGGATGATGAGCGTGCCGCTGCTCGGCCAGCATCTGCTGATCATGAAACTCGTGCGCGGCGATGTCGTGACTCCGAACGAACTCGGCTTGTGTCTCGGTTGCGGCTTGATCGTCGCGTTGCTCGCTTGCCTAGTGGCCGCGCTGGTATATCGCAGTGAACGGCTGGCGATTTCGGCGTGACGCGCAGTCGTTGACGTTGACGTTGCAAAAACATAAACAGTTTGAAGCAAAATTATTCGTGACCTGCGTCGCGAAATGTGCGAGCCACCGCTATGCTGACTTGTCTTTCGCGTGGGGGGGGGGTATTCTGGGAGTCGAGTTTGGGAACATCCCCGGCTCGATGTAATCTTGCTGCAATGGATAAATACTTAGGAGAAGTTGATTGAAGATTTTAAAAGGAATGCTTTTAGCTGGATTACTTGTGAGTTCGTATGCTTTTTGCGCCGCTCAGACAATTCCCCCGAATAGCGTGAGCCCGGCGAAAACGGGAAGCTGGGCTACCATTACTACGGTGGCGAACTCCGAAGACGGGAGTACTACCACCATCAAACGAATGGATCTGCCTAGCTTCTATTCAATGCTGGGCTTGGCGATACCCTCCCCCGACGCTAGTACGACTTCAGCGGACCAGCCTGGTAAACCACCAACTCCTCCGGAACCCTTTCCAGGTACCGTGCCCGATTATGTTTCCAAGGTTACGTACGATATCGGCCAATTTGGCTGGGAGCGGAGAACAATATACGGACGGGATACTGGTTACTCGGACGGCTCCTACCACGATGGCCCTTGGTACCAGCTAGAAGACTGGGCGAAATATGTGGGTGGCGGCGGTAACAATTGCGGTATTCACAATCGTGATGCCTGCCCCACTTCGCCGTTTTGATCTGCAGGCAAATGTTGTAGGACTAAATCACTCACAGGGTTATTCAGTCGCGTGAATTGAGACAAAAGAGAGGGTAGATACTGCTCCAAAGCCCTGCCCTCTCTTATATTTTTTGTTACACCCAATCCCGCGGCACCAGATATTCGGCGAGTTTCGCCTCGGCGCTGCCGGGTGCAGGCGTGTAGCCGTATTCGTAGCGCACGCGCGGCGGCAGGCTCATGAGGATCGATTCGGTGCGGCCGCCGGATTGCAATCCGAATAACGTGCCGCGGTCGTAGACCAGGTTGAACTCGACATAACGACCGCGCCGATACAGCTGGAATTCGCGCTCGCGTTCGCTGAAAAGTGTACTTTTGCGCTTTTCCACAATCGGCAGATAGGCGTCGATGAAACCCTGGCCGACGTCACGCATGAAGGCGAAGCAACGCTCGAATCCGCCCTCACTCAGATCGTCGTAAAACAGTCCGCCGACACCGCGCGTCTCGGCGCGATGCTTGAGATAGAAATATTCATCGCACCATTTTTTGTAGCGCGCATACACCTCGTCGCCGTACGGCGCGCTGAGATTTTGAGCGACGTTGTGCCAATGCCGCACATCCTCGTCGAACGGATAATACGGCGTCAGATCGAAGCCGCCGCCGAACCACCACACCGGTTCCGCGCCTTCCTTGCGCGCCTCGAAATAACGCACGTTCATGTGCGTCGTCGGCACGTACGGATTTTGCGGATGAATGACGAGCGACACGCCGAGCGCGGTCCACGCACGTCCGGCCAGCTCGGGCCGATGCGCGGTCGCGGATGGCGGCATGGCGCTGCCCATGACGTGCGAAAAGCCGACGCCGGCCTGCTCGAACACGGCGCCATCGCGCAGGATGCGCGTGCGTCCGCCGCCGCCTTCGGCGCGCTGCCATCGGTGGTTTCGAGCTGCGCGCACAGGCGATCCTGAAAATCACGCAGGAAGGTTTCGACGATGGCGGTGCGTTCGGATTGCATATCGGTTGTCCGCAGCGGCGCGTTGTACACGCACCGCCGCTCCTTGTAGCTTTTTATCAGAACGATTCGACGGTCAGATTGCCGCTGATATCGGTGACCAGATTTTGTATCCAGCTATTGTAGTTGACGTGGATATATTGCTGGCCGGATTTCATCTCGTACTTGAGGTTGCTGCTGTCGAGATATTTGATGTGTACTTCATGCTGGTCGTAAGTGATGCCGATACGCACGCTGAATTCGCGCTTGGCGTAAGTCGCGCTGATCTTGCCCGGTTCGTTGACGTTGATGACCCATTCGCGATGCACCAGTGCAGTCGCAATCGCCTTGGCGACCTGCTTGTCGCTGAGTTTTGCGGGTATCGCAATCGGCGCGGGATCGACCAGTGGCGCCTGATGGAACGCCATCAACAGCAGCAACAGCGGCAGCCAGAGTACAGGCAAAAAACGCCGGGTATTCAGCATGAGTCATCCTTTTCGTGGGTGGTGGAAACGCGCTGAATGGTAGCAGCTCGGATCGAATCCGTGCGTGCGTGCATGCGCGATAATTCCGCCTCACGTCACCTCATCGAGCATGCGTTTGTGCCCGAGCAAACGCGCCCAGCGCGTGCCGACTTCGATCCACATCGCGTATCCAGCTTCGAGCAGCAGGCGTGCGAACAAACGTGGCGTCAAACGCAGGCCATCTTCCGCCGCACACAGCTCGGCATCGAATCCGAGATTGCGCGCAAGCAACGCGCAGCGTGCAAGATGGTAACGCGAGGAGATCAGCACGACCGGCGCCGGCGCGCGCTCGGCGAGCAAGGCGCGCGCATTGCGCAGGTTCTGCAGCGTGTCGATCGAGCGGTCTTCGAGCACGATCTCGACATGGTCCGGCACACCCTGCGCACGCAGACGCGCGAGCGCAGCGACGGCTTCGCTGGTTTCGTCGTTGTGGCCGCCGCTGCTTTTTCCGCCGAGCAACAATACCCGTTGGATATTTCCGGGCATCAATACGTGCTGCGTGCGCGCGATGCGGCGCGCGTAATCGGCATCGGGCACGCCATCGCGCAGGCGCTTGCCGAACAGCAGGACGACGCTGGCGCGCTGCGGCACCACGCCGCTTTTGGCGGCAATTCTCCAGCAGCGGAAAAAATGAAAAAGATACAACAAGCCTGCGCTCGCGATGCAGGCGATGGCGGTGACGGCGAGACTGTGCAGCGCATCACGATGGAACAGCTTTTGCCACGCGCCGTGACGCAGGAAATTCGAAAGAGCATTCATGCCGATGGGAACGCGCATTGCGAGGGCTTCGTATCGCAACCTATACTGCGGATTGTCTTTTTCCGTGAATCCGCCACGCGCGTGCCTGCTCGCATCCACCCTCTCGGCATTCATGCCTATACCGTGACCAGTGCCGCCGGCGAAGGCGTTGCGGCACATACGCATGCCTTGCGTGAGCGCATCGGTGGCCTGCGTCCGAACGATTTTACGCGCGCGCCGATGGCATGCTGGATCGGTCGCGTCGCCAGTATCGACACGGTTCAGCTGCCAGAATCACTTGTCCCGTTCGACTGCCGCAATAATCGCCTTGCATGGCTGGGATTGAATCAGGACGATTTTCTCGCGCACGCGCGCGCCGCCATCGCCCGTCACGGCGACACGCGCGTGGCGCTGATCCTCGGCACGTCCACGGCCAGCATCGGTGCGACCGAGCAGGCCTATCGCGAGCTCGATACAGCTGGCAATTTTCCGCCTGCGCTGCGCGAACCGACCTTGCACAATCCGCATTCGCTGGTGCATTTTGTACAGCACGCGCTCGCACTGCGCGGGCCATGCGTGACGGTATCCACGGCGTGCTCGTCCAGCGCCAAGGTATTCGCACAGGCGGAACGTCTGCTGCGTGCCGGGGTGGTCGATGCCGCCATCGTCGGTGGCGTCGACAGCCTGTGCGACAGCGTGCTGTACGGCTTCAGCTCGCTGGAACTCGTTTCGCCCGAACCGTGCCGTCCTTTCGATGCCGCACGACGCGGCATCTCGATCGGCGAGGCGGCCGGGTTTGCGCTGCTGCAACTGGCGCAGGCGTCGGACACGACACCACGCCTCCTCGGCTACGGCGAATCCAGCGACGCGTTCCACATGTCCTCGCCACACCCGCAAGGTCTCGGCGCGCGCCTGGCGATCGAGGCCGCGCTGGCACGCGCCGGCCTCACCGCCGGCGATATCGACTACATCAATCTGCACGGCACGGCGAGCCAGAAAAACGACGAGGTCGAAGCGGCCCTGATCGCGGCCATGTTCCCCGCGCACACGCTCGCGAGTTCGACCAAGGGCTGGACCGGCCACACGCTCGGCGCAGCCGGAATTCTCGAAGCCGTGATCGCATTGATCGCCCTGCAAAACGGTTTTGCACCAGGCATCCTCAACAGCACCGTACTCGATGCCTTGTGTGGCCCGCAGATCCATCTGGAAAACCGCACACACGCCTTGCGTCGCGTGCTGAGCCATTCGTTCGGCTTCGGTGGCAACAATTGTGTGCTGGCGTTCGGCCACGCATGAACACGCCGCGTCCATTGCAGATTTACGTCGAGGGCGTCGGCCTGTGGGCCAGCGGCTTGCCGGGCTGGCAGGTCAGCCGCGCGTTTTTGTGCGGTGATGCGCCGCCGCCGGCGGATGCGGCGACCAGACCCGCGCCCGCGTTACTGGCTGCGACCGAACGCCGACGCGCACCGGATTCGGTCCTGCTCGCGCTCGAAGTCGCCGCACAGGCCTGCGCCGCCGCCGCGCGCGATGCGCACGAACTGCCCAGCATATTCACCTGCACCTATGGCGATCTGGCGATCACCGATCACATGTGCAGCACCTTGGCGAGCGCGCCGGCACAACTGTCGCCGACCAAGTTCCACAATTCCGTACACAACGCCGCCGCCGGTTATTGGGGCATCGCCAGCGGCAGCCATACCGCAACCACCGCGCTATGCGCCGGCCCGCACAGTTTTGGCGCGGGCCTGCTCGAAGCGGCCATGCAATTGCAGGCCGAGGACGACGCGGTCTTGCTGGTCGCCTACGATATCGCCAGCGCGCCGGTATTGCGTCAGATCGCGCCGAATAGCGGCCTGTTTGGCGCCGCGCTGGTGCTCGCAGCACGGCCGAGTCCGCGCTGCGTGGCCAGGATCGAGCTGTCGCTGGATCACGGCACGTCGCCATGCGCGGCGACGTTCAGCAGCAGCCTGCTGCAACAGTTGTACACTTCCAACTCGATGGCGCGTTGCCTGCCGCTGTTCGTAGCGCTGGCCGGCACTCAGCCGCAGAACGTGAGCCTGACCGCAGGCCCCGAGTTGTTATTACGCCTGGAGATTTCAGAATGCCCGAACTGAGCGCCCAACCTGCCGGCAAACAAGCCGTGGTGATTCCGGCGCTGAACGAAGAAATCGCGATCCGCGCGGTAGTGACGGCAGCGTTGACACATTGCCCGATCGTGATCGTGATCGACGATGGATCGAGCGACAGCACCCTCGCGCAGATCGCCGATTTGCCGGTCACGCTCATCAAGCACGCCACGCCACAAGGCAAGGCGCAGGCGCTGCTCGAAGGTTTCGGCGCGGCGCTCAAGCTCGGCTGCAGCGGCGTGGTGACGATGGATGGCGACGGCCAGCATTCGGCCGATGACATTCCGCGCCTGCTTGCCGCGGCGGAAAAATATCCGCGCCATATCGTCATCGGCGCGCGTTTGCTGGGCCGCGACAACGCGCCCGGCGGACGCCGATTCGGCAACGACGTCGCCGACTGGTTCGTCTCGTGGACCGCCGGCCAGGCGATCGTCGATTCGCAAAGCGGCCAGCGTTATTACCCGCGCGAAGTTCTCGAACTCGCGAAGAATCTGCCGCACTCGGGTTTTGTGTTCGAGAGCGAAATCCTCATCGAAGCCGCCGAACACGGCATCCGCACGGTATCTGTGGCGATCGAATCACGTTATCAGGACGGACGCCGCGCGAGTCATTTCCGACCGTTCGCCGATGTGATGCGCATTACGCGCATGATTTCTTGGCG
>JANXUW010000479.1 GCA_025351985.1 Pseudolysobacter sp. | reverse complement strand
TAGATTTCCACGGGCTTGCCCGAGATTGTCACGCCGAGTTCGTAGGAGGTTCCGGTGAACGGTGCGAAACGTTTCACTGCCTCTTCGTAATACTTGCTCTTGCGATAATTCTTGTTGGTCAGGTCGATCGCATACAGGCCGTAGAAATAACGCGGCTGGCTTTGCAGGCTTTCCACGATCTGGCCGAGGTTGCGCGCGAGAATCGCGTTGCGCGGCACTTCGGTTTGCCATGCCGTGTCGAGTGCCCATGCCGCGCACGTGAGATGCGATGCGCCGCAGATGCCGCACGCGCGCGGCGTGACCACGAGGCCGGCTTGCGGATCCTTGTCGCGCAGGATGATTTCAAAACCGCGAAACAATTCGGCTTGGGTCCAGGCGTTGGTGACGATGCCGTTGGTGATTTCGACACGAACGTCGAGATCGCCTTCGACGCGACCGACGGGAGAAATATCGAGAGTCTGGATCTGTGCTGACATGCTGATACGCTCCGTCGTCAAACCACGAAAATATCTTCTTCGGCCCAGCGCGGTGCGGCGTTTTTCGCGGCAGCGGTGAGTGCGATGTAACCCTTCTTGTCGACGCCGTTGGGCATGTCTTTCGGAATGCCCATGACGGTTTGCGTCTTGAACACCGTGCCTGGCGCGAGATCGAAGAACGGGAACTCCGGCTCGGTACAGCCGAGGCACGGCATGCCGGCGCGGGTTTTCGATGATTGCCGATTCCACAGGATGCGATTGCACGGCGAATGTGTCATCGGCCCGCGACAGCCGAGGTCGTAAAACAGACAACCCTTGCGCTGGCCGAATTCGGTCGCCGACACCTTGTAGGCGAAATGCATATTGCGTGTGCAGCCGGTCTGGGTGAACGACTGGAAGAAGGTTTTCGGCCGCTGAAATTCATCGAGCGTGATATCCGCGGTGCGCCCGGTGGCCACCGCGACAACGATCTGGGTGATCCAGTCAGGATGCGCGGGACAACCCGGAACGTTGATGACCGGCAGGCCAGCTTTCGAGGTGAAATCCTTGCCGAGGAAACCGCCGTGTTCGCGCTTGAGGAATTGCAGGCCTTGCGAATCGGACGGATTCGGCGCGGTCGCGGGAATGCCGCCCCACGTCGCGCAGTCGCCGACCGCAACGACAAATCCGGCCGCCTTGCACAGGTCCGCGACCCAATCCTTCATCGGCCGGCCGGCAAAACGGTTCCACTCGCCGGTACCGCCGGGCGCGTTCACCACGGTGCCTTCAAACACGAAGATGTCGAGCGGAATCGCCCCCGATACCAGGTCGCGCAACAGCTTGCGCAGGTTCTCGCCGAGTTCGACGCCGAGCGACGGATGCCACAGCACATTGATGCCGAAGTCGTTGACCAGATCACACGCGCTCGGCTCTTCGGCATTCAGAAACGACATCGTATTGCCGGAGCAAGCACCGCCCTGCAACCACAGGAGATTTGCCATACGTTTTTCTCCATCCATTCATGCGGAAAATCGGGATGATCTGTTCCGCTTTAGCGAACCGCGTCAACACTCAGGCGCGACCCGTTTCTCACAGCATGAGTTGTGCCAAAACTGCGCGATGCACTGAAATAAACTAACGGAGGAGAAATTCGCGGCATGGGTCCGTTATCGAGATCGCAGAGGAGCTGCATTGATAATTTCAGTGCCGGACGAAACCCCAATTTTTCAGCAGCTTGAACGAGAGCTTGGCAGCGGCCTGCACGGAAATTAGGTTTTGCATTTATGCACATGCCGATGTCGAGCGTAGCGACTTTTCGTTATTGTGCGATGCCGCACTCGACGCCAATCTGTAAGCCAAGTATTCAGCGGCGTCAGTGCGTAAACGTAGTTTGCATACAGTCGCGGCGTAGCGTGGCCGAAGCTGCTGGATAGCAAAAATCGACAGCAACGAAATTCAGTAGCAATCCGAAATCTCGTATCGATAATCTCAAGTCGGTTTCTCGGACAGATCGAGCCGAACTCAGCCGCTGCGATTGCCGCAGACCGGGCACTCGACTTCGAGCATCACGCCGTACCAGATGCCCTGGCAGCGGCTGCACCAGTGACCGTTCAGCGCGCGATCTTCATGCACGCCGAGCTGGCGCGCGAGCGCGCCGATGCCGAGTTCTTTTGTACCGCCCGGCGTGTGTGGCGGGGAAATCCGCGAGCATGGGAAACGCACGGGTTTTGCCGGATCATTGCTCATCACGCATCCGCCTCATCGCCGGCGCGCTGGATCTTGTAACGACGAATCTTGTTGGCGAGTCCGACGCGTGACAGGCCGAGTTCACGCGCAGCCTTGCTGTGATTCCAGTGACACCGGTCGAGCGTATCGCAGACCAGGCGCGCCTCAAGCGCCTCGACTTTTTTCTTGAGGCTGCCGCCGGGCACGATGCTCAGCAGATCCGGGCCGCGCGTCGAAGGCACCGCGGCGCACGCGACCTCGGGCGACAAATGTCGCACGGTGACGAATTCGCCATCCTCGGCCAGTGCGATCATGCGCCGCACTTCGTTTTCGAGTTCGCGCACATTGCCCGGAAACGCATACGCGCTGAGTCGCGCCATCGCATCGGGAGTGATTCCGGCGATGCGCCGCGACACTAGGCCCGCATATTTTTCGAGCATGTGGATCACCAGCGCCGGGATATCCTCGGGCCGTTCGCGCAGCGGCGGCATGCGCAGCTCGAAACCGCGCAAACGGTAATACAAATCTTGGCGAAACTTGCCTTCGGCGACCAGCGCTTTCAGCGGCCGGTTGCTCGCGGCGATGATGCGTACGTTGCTGCGTTTGGTCTGGTCCGAGCCGAGCGCGCGGAGCTCGCCTTCCTGCAAAAAGCGCAGCAGGCTGACTTGCATGCTCGGCGAAATTTCCGAAATTTCATCGAGAAAAACCGTGCCGCCATCCGCCGCCAGAAACAGCCCCAAGCGATCGGTGGTGGCGCCGGTGAAGGCACCGCGCTTGTGGCCGAACAATTCGGACTGCAACAGGTCGTCGCTGATCGCGCCGCAATTTTCTGCCATGAACAAAAGCTTGTGGCGCTGGCTGAAAAGATGGATCGCGCGCGCCATGAGTTCCTTGCCGGTGCCGGTTTCGCCTTCGATCAACACCGGCAGATCGGTATGCGCGGCCTTGCGCGCGAGATTGCAGACCTCGGCCATCGCGGTGCTGGCGAACACCAGGCGATCGAACGCGTAGACCTCCTGCAATACGTTGCGCATGGTCTCGTTCTGCCGATTCACCACGCCATCGGCAAACTTCAGTTCGCGCGAAAGATAACGATGGATGCGTGCGAGTTCGCGTGATTCGAGTGCGCGCCGCACCAGCAGATGCAGTTGCTCCGGTTGCCACGGCGTGATCACCACTTGATACACCGCGGCATCGTTGATCGCATGCTGCACCACCTGCGTATCGGCGTTGTCGAGCACCAGCAGGCGGATCGTATCCGGATGACGCGTACGTAATTCGCGCAGGAAATCCACGCCGCGGCCATCAAGCAGAACCTGTTCGACGATCACGACATCGGCGCTGACATCTTCCATCGCGGCGAGTGCCTCGCGCGCGCGATCATGGACGCCGAGTTGATACTCGCCAGCGAGATGTCGGCGCAGGCGCGCATCGTGCACCAGGCGCGGACCGATCAGCGCGACGTGCCATTCGCGCGCCGGCTGCGTTTGCGCCGTCGGCGCATGCAATAGCGGAACACTCGGCTGGGGGCTGGCGGCCATGACCGTTTTATCCTCCCAGTACCAGCAGCAGTTTTGTACCGAGCCCGATCGAGAATATCGCCACGCAAACATTCAGCACGCGATAAACGCGCGTGAGATGTTTCGCGGTCATGCCGAGCGGCACCGCCAGTACACCAGACAGCAAAGCCATGCCGAGCATCGAACCCGCGCCGAATACCGCGATGTAAATCAGCATCCAGGCCGGACTCGGCATCGACTGACTCGCCAGCAGCGCGAGCGCGGCGGAACCGGCGAGTCCATGCACCATGCCGACCAGCACGCTGCGCAACGGCAGGCGATGCGTATGGTTATGCGGACTTTGCGCATGCGGTTGCGATTCGCCGAGATGGCTGTGCGCGTGGAAATGCGTCACTTCCGTCGGATGCGCGAGCGGATGGGAATGATCGTGCAACACGCCCGCATCCTGCATCTGCGGCTGGAAATGAAATACTTCCGCCGGGTGATTGTGTGCATGAAAATGCAGCCGCTCACGCCATAGCCGGCGCACCACGCTTGCGCCGAGCAGGATCAACATCGCACCGACCACTTGTTCGAGATTACCCGCGATCGCGGGTGAAATCACCCAGCCGAGAAATCCCACCGCACCGGCCACGAGCAACAACATCAAGGTGTGACCGAGACCCCACGCAACGCCGTGGAAAATGCCTTGTTTGAGCGAGCGTTCGCGCCCGGCCAGCGCGGCGACCGCGGCCAGATGATCCGGCTCGGTGGCATGTTGCATGCCGAGCAGCAATCCGAGCCCGAGCACCATGGTCAGGTTCACGCTACCGACTCCGTAGCGACTTCCTGCAACAGCGACCGGAGCTGTTGATACCAGTTCGCCAGCCCTTCGCCGCTCGTCACCGACAGGCGCAGGCATTGAATCTGCGGATTGACTTCGCGCGCATTTGCCTCGGCCCGCGCCGGATCAAAACTCACGTACGGCAACAGGTCGATCTTGGTCAACAACATCAATTGCGCGGAGCGAAACATGTGCGGATATTTGAGTGGTTTGTCGTCGCCTTCGGTAACCGATAGCACGACGATGCGCGCGTATTCGCCAAGATCGAACAAGGCCGGACAAACGAGGTTGCCGACGTTTTCGATGAACAACACGCTGCCTTCCGCTGGCGACAAGGTATGCAATGCGCGTTCGAGCATGTCGGCTTCGAGATGGCAGCCGGCGCCCGTGTTGATCTGCACGGCGCGCGCTCCCGTGGCGCGAATGCGCTCGGCGTCGGCGCTGGTCTCCTGATCGCCCTCGACCACACTCATCGGAATTTCGGCGGCGAGATCGGTCAGCGTCCGCACCAGCAAGCTGGTCTTGCCCGCACCGGGGCTCGACATCAGGTTCAACGCGAGCACGCCGCGCTTGGCCAATGCGATGCGATTACGCGTGGCGATACGCTGATTCTTGTCGAGCAGCGCGGTTTCCAGGCGTACCAGTTCGGTCGGGATCTCGCGGCGCTCCTGTGGCGGTACGGCAGTGTGGGTGTGCGCGTGCCCGTGTTCAGCGGCATGCGTGTGTTCAAACGATTTGCCGCTGATCGGCAGAAACACCGCATTCGCCATCGACGCAATATCGTGCCCGTGCTGCAGCGCGCGAATGTGCATTTGCTCATCGTGCGCCGCGTCGTTGCCGTGCTCGTGGCGGTGTACGACACGCGTGCCATCGGCCAGGACATGTTCGTGTTCATGTGCGCCGAGCGCTTCGCCATCAATGCGTGTCGCGCCGTTTTGTCCGCATCCGCAAGTCACGCACATGGTTCGACCTCCATCGCCTTGATATTGAGTTCCTCGCCGCTGCGTCGGCGCAGTTTCGACGACTGGCACTGCGCGCAAATCACGGCGGTTTCCTGGTCTGTTATCCGATCGGGATCGGCGTAAGTGCCGCATTCCTCGCACTGCAATCCCGCGGCGATTTCGAGGATGTCGAGCACCGCGCCTTCGAGCACGGTGCCAAGGGCGACCACGTCGAAACAGAAGCGCACCGCATCCGGCATCAGCGCGGTGCGCGTGCCCATTTCGAGCCACACGCGCAGCACGCGTTTGCCGTGCGCTTGCTCGCTGACGATGGCGACGAGATTGCGGGTGATGCCGAGTTCGTGCATGACGTTTGCTGTCCTTGAAAATAGCTTCAACAAATCCGCGGCAGCTGTTCGCCGTCGATCAAATCGACCACACGCTCGCCGCCGAAACGCGAACGCAACACGACCAGACCTTTGCGCTCGGCATGCACTTCGCCGATCACGGCGGCATCGCAGCCGAGCGGATGTGTGCGCATCGCGGCGAGCAGTGCTTCGCAATCTTCGGCGGCGACAAGTGCGGCGAGCTTGCCTTCGTTCGCCAGATACAACGGATCGAGTCCGAGAATTTCGCACGCGCCGCGCACCGCGTCGGCGACCGGCAACGCGGCTTCTTCGAGGTGCAGGCTGAAGCCGCCTTCCTCGGCGAATTCGTTGGCGACCGTGGCGAGTCCGCCGCGTGTGCAATCGCGCAACCAGCGCAAGCCGGGGGCGGCGGCAAACATCACATCGATCAGGCCGTTCAACGGTGCGCAATCGCTGCGCACCGGGATTTGCAATGCGAGATCGTTGCGCGCCGCCATCACCGCGATGCCGTGGTCACCGAGCGTGCCGTTGATGATGAGTTTGTCGCCGGCACGCACATTGCGCGGGCCGGTGTGGCGTCCGCGCGGAATCGTGCCGATGCCGGCGGTGTTGATGAAAATCGCATCCGCCGCGCCGCGCCCGACCACCTTGGTGTCGCCGGTGACGATGCACACGCCGGCTTCGCGCGCGGCGGCGCCCATGCTCGCGAGCACCGCGATCAAGGTATCTACGGCCAGGCCTTCTTCGAGAATCAAACCGCAGCTCAACCAGCGCGGTTGCGCACCACCGACGGCGAGATCGTTGACCGTGCCGCACACCGCGAGTTTGCCGATATCGCCGCCGGGAAAAAAAATTGGCGAGACGACATAACTGTCCGTCGTGAACGCGAGGCTTTCCCCGGTCTGCAAAAATTCCGCAGGGATACGCGCCTGATCTTCGAGCGGCGCGAGTAACGGATTGTCGAATGCCGGGGCGATGATTTCGGTAATGAGTTCGCGCATCGCGCGTCCGCCGGCGCCGTGCGCGAGCGTGATGCGTTTGCCGAGCCAGCGCGCGTTGCTCGGCGTCAAGGCGGGATCGTTCACGCGTGCGTTCATGCGGCTGTCTCGATATGGCTGCGCCGTGCATATTGGTAATACGCCGCGCAGGCGCCTTCGCTCGAAACCATGAGTGCGCCGAGCGGTGTTTGCGGTGTGCAGGCGCGGCCAAACACCTTGCACTGGAAGGGCTTGATCGCGCCCTTCAGCACCTCACCGCATTGGCAGGATTTCGGATCGGCGATGCGCACGTTCGGAATCGCGAATTTCTTTTCGGCATCGAATCGTGCATACGCTGCGCGCATGCGTACGCCGGAATGATCGATCGAACCGAGTCCGCGCCACTCGAAAAATTCGCGCAGCTCGAACACGCGTGTGATCGCTTCGAGCGCAACACGATTGCCGTCCGGATCGACCAGCCGCGCGTATTGATTCTCGATTTTCGCCTCGCCGGCTTCGAGCTGTCGCAACACCATCAGCAGCGAATGCAAAATATCGATCGGCTCGAATCCCGCAACCACGAGCGGGCGTTTGTATTCGTTGGCGATGAACTCGAACGGCGCGGTGCCGATCACCATCGCGACATGGCCCGGACCGAGAAATCCGTGGATGCCCATGCCCGGCGAATCGAGGATCGCCTTGATCGTCGGCACGATCGTGATGTGGTTGCAGAACAGCGAAAAATTGCGGATGCCGCGGCGTTCGGCGTCGAGCACGGTGAGCGCGGTCGACGGCATCGTGGTCTCGAAGCCGAGGCCGAAAAAAACCACCTCGCGTGTCGGGTTCGCTTCGGCCAGCGCGAGCGCGTCGAGCGGCGAATACACCATGCGCACATCGGCGCCCTCGGCGCGCGCCTGCAGCAGACTCATCTGCGAACCCGGCACACGCATCGCATCGCCGAACGTGGTGAAGATCACTTCGGGGCGCCGCGCGATCGCCACGCAATCGTCGACACGGCCCATCGGCAATACACACACCGGGCAGCCCGGACCGTGTACGAATTCGAGCGCGGGCGGCACCAGATCCTTCAGCGCGTAGCGAAAAATTGCATGCGTATGACCGCCGCACACTTCCATGATCTGCAGCGGTTTGCCCGGCGTCGCGCCGAGGCGCTCGATCGACAGTTCAAGCTCGCGCAGCAGCACGCGTGCGGCGTGCGGATCGCGGAATTCGTCGACGAATTTCATGCCGGATTGAGTCATACCTGATCTCCGCGCGGCGCACGATTATCGGCGAGCAGGCTGTGAGTCAGATCCCACAGAATGTGATAAATCGCGACGTGGGTTTCCTGCACACGGTGGATGCTGTCGCTGCCCACGGTCAGGCACAAATCGATATACGCCGCGTGCGCCATCGCACCACCGTCGCCACCTGCAAGCGCCAGCGTATGCGCGCCGAGACGTTGGGCGGCTTCGAGGCCGCGCAATACGTTTCTCGAATTGCCACTGGTCGATATGCCGATCACGCAATCGCCCTTGCGCACGAGTCCGATCAGCTGACGCTCGAACACATGATCGATGCCGACATCGTTACCTACGGCGGTGATCATCGCCATGTCCTGTGCGAGATTCTGCGCCGACAAGGCCGGTCGACCAGCGGTGACGGGATGCGAAAACTCGACCGCGATATGCGCGGCGTCGCAGCTCGACCCGCCGTTGCCGAGCGTGTACAGACGTCCACCGCCGCGATATGAATCGGCCAGCAGATGCGCCGCGCGGAGCACGTCGGCGGCATGTGTATCGAAGAATTTCTGCTTGACCTCGATGCTTTCCCGCGCCTTGTGCCGGATCGAATCGAGCAGTGTCGAATCCAGCCGATTTGTGTCCGTGCTCGATGTGCCGCGCGCGAGGTGCGGATAGAGTCCGGCAAGGGCATCGTGGCTCGTGCTCATGGCATCGCGCCTTCGCGCATCGTCCTCGCTTCGGCTTGTGCTTCGCCGAGTTCGTGCAGCAATTGCAGGGTGAGTTCGGCTTCGCGCTCGTCGATGCGGCTCATCGCAAATCCGACATGCACGAGCACCCAAGCGCCGATGCAATCTGCTACGGTTTCATTCTCGCCGAGCACACACGCGATATTGATTTCGCGCTGCACGCCAAGCACATCGACGGTGGCGAGTTTCGCGCTGCTATTGGTGATGGCGACGATTCGTCCGGGAATGCCCAGGCACATACATTTCTCCTCAGTGATTCCGCGCCAAAGCCACCAGCGCCTGGCCCCACGCCAAGCCGCCATCGTTGACCGGCAACTGCGCCGGTAACAACGCGCGCAACCCGACGTTTTCGAGGCCGGCCAAGACAAGTTCAGTCAACACGCGGTTCTGAAATACGCCGCCGGACAAGGCCACCGTATCGATCGCATATTTCTCAGCGAGCTGCGCGGCCATACGCACGATCACCGCGGCGAGGCCGCGATGAAACCGCGCCGCCATGCGTGCCGGCGGCGTGGCCAAAATCAGATCGCCGAGCAGCGCCTGCCACATGCCGAGCGGTTCGATGTAGGGCAGGCCGCGACCACGATCCAGGCGTGGAATCGCGAACGGATAATCGAGCACTTTTTCCTCGGCGAGATCGTCCGCGGTGATCAGACTTTCCATGCGCATCGCGGCCTCGCCTTCGTAGGCGACGTGCTCGCGACATATGCCGATCGCCGCGGCGACTGCATCGAACAAACGCCCGGTGCTGCTTGCCAGCGGCGCCTGCACACCATTCTTGAGCATGGCATCGAGCAGCTCGCGCGGCTTGGATTCGAAGAAACGAAACAGATCGAGTCCGTCGTAATTTTCTGCAAATCGCGACCAGCCCATTTCGGTCATGATCTGTGCATAGGTGTTGCGCCACGGTTCGCGTGCGGCGAGATCGGCGCCGAGCAGTGCGACCGGTTTGAGCGTGCCGATACGCTTGCAATCGACGTAATCGCAATGCAGAAATTCGCCGCCGCACAAACT
>JANXUW010000613.1 GCA_025351985.1 Pseudolysobacter sp. | reverse complement strand
TGCGCCATCACTTCGCCGCTCGGGTAATACCGCTGGTATTCGCGCTGCGATGAAATACCGGGAATGCGCAAATTGAGAATCGCCGCGGCATCGTCGGGATTGAGATGACGCTTGAGCGGAATGAATTGCTTGTCGGACTTGCTGACGAGTTGCCGCTGCAACTCCTCGGCATCGACATCGAGCGCCTTGGCCAGTTCGTTGAACCGATCGGCGTGGTCGAGCAAATCCTGCGGCACGGCCCAGATCGCATCGAGCGGCGTGGATACCGCGAGCGGCTCGCCGTTGCGATCGGTAATCATGCCGCGCGATACCGGAATCGCGATGTCGCGCAGATAACGCGCGTCGCCCTGCTCCTGATAAAAATCCTTGCGCACCACTTGCAGATCGACCGCGCGCACGACCAGCGCGGTCGAGCCGAGCGCGAGCACCATCAGCACGACGTACAACCGACCGCGCGTGTTGACGATGACTTTGCCGCGCGTGGTTTTCATGCACGCACCGCCCGATCGGACACGACAAAGCGCCACGATTCTGCCCGCGCAAATTCGCGACGCGATGCGACGCCGCAATCCTGCAGCGCATACGCCGCCTGGTCTGCCTGACCTTGCGGCGTATTCTTGCTGGCGCAGGTATTCTCCCTCACCGCCGTTTCACCTTTTTATGATGACCGTCTCCGCAGCGCTCGGCGAAACCATGCCGAGCTGACTGCGCGCTATCTGTTCTATCCGGTTGTTTTCCGCCCAGGTCGCCTGCTCGATCTGCAGGCGGCCCCACTCGAAATTCATTTCATCGCGCTCTTTCTGCAACCGATCCAGCTCGACGAATTGCAGCCGGCCTTCCTGTCGCTCGAACACCACCGCAATCGCGCTGGCGATCACCGCGAGCAGCAACACGGTCAGCGCAAACAATCCTGCGCGCCTCATGCCAGCCGCTCCGCTACGCGCAATACCGCGCTGCGCGAACGCGGGTTTGTCGCCACTTCGGCATCGCCCGGAAACTGCGCGCCACCGATCAATTTCAGCTTCAACGCCGCTTCCGGCGGCGGTGGCAAACCACGACGTGTCATCGGCGCCTGGGATTGCTCGCGCATGAAGCGCTTCACGATACGATCCTCCAGCGAGTGGAAGCTGATCACCGCCAAACGTCCGCCGGTGTTGAGCCGCGCGAGCGCACCAATCAATCCGTGCTCGAGTGCCTGCAATTCCGCATTCACCTGAATCCGTAACGCCTGAAACGTGCGCGTGGCCGGATGTCTGCCCGGCTCGCGTTTTTTCACCACACGCGCGACCAGCTCGGCCAGTTGCGTGGTGGTTTCGATCGCCATCTCGGCACGCTGTTCGACAATGGCGCGTGCGATTGGACGTCCGAACCGTTCTTCACCGTAACCCCACAACACCTCGGCGATTTCGCGCTCGCTGCTGCGCACCAGCCACTGCGCGGCGCTTTCGCCGGCCAATGGATTCATGCGCATGTCCAGCGGCGCATCCGCCTGAAAACTGAATCCGCGCGCCGTCTCATCGAGTTGCGGCGAGGACACGCCCAGATCCAGCAACACACCATCCAGCCCCGCTTCGGTCTCGCTCCAGTTGCCGAGCTCGGCGAAACTGCCGTAGCGAATTGCGATACGCGCATCGCCACCAAATTCTTGCTGCGCTACCGCCACTGCCGTCGGGTCCTGATCCATCAGCAACAACCGGCCTTGCGGGCCGAGCCTTTGCAACACTTCGCGCGCATGGCCGCCGCGTCCAAACGTTCCATCCAGATAACAACCATCCGGCCTGATGCCGAGGCCGTCGAGCGCTTCTTTCAACATCACCGGAATATGTTTCAAACCCTGCGTGCTCATGTGGTGTCGTGCTTCGTCAGGGAGTGAGTCGTTCACTACAATTTCAGTTCCAGCATGGCGTCGCTGATTTCGTCCTCGCCGATGGTCTGGCGAATCTTGGCGTGATGGGCTTGCTCACTCCACAACTCGAATTTCTTGTCCATGCCGAGCAGCACCGCTTTTTTATCGATGCCGGCCGCAGTACGCTGGCTTGCCGGCACCAGCACACGTCCGTTGCCATCCAGTTCGACCGGTGTGGCCGCGCCGACCAGCTTGAGCTGCAGATCGCGGTGCACGCGCTTGACGTTGGACAACGCATTCACCTGATCGCGCACCGTTTCCCATTCCTGCATCGGGAACAGCCACAAGCAGCCGTGCTCGAACGGGTTGTAGACGAACACAAGACGATTCCCGCAAGCTGATCCAATCAACTCGCGGTAAGCCGTCGGGATCGCCAGACGGCCTTTGTCATCGATCGTGATTGCGCTTTCGCCCTGGAACACAAACCCACCAATCGCCACAAAAAACCACTGCGGCCCACATTAGTCCGGCGAGGTGGCACTGTCAAGAAAAAAGCAGGGGTTTTCAGGCATCTGCGTGCTGCCGGGCGCAGAGAAAGGTAAACAATGCTTAAGTAGGCGAATCCGCGATCATCGACACAGCGATAATCGATTGCACGACCACGCATTAAGTCTGCGATAAGCG
>JANXUW010000504.1 GCA_025351985.1 Pseudolysobacter sp. | reverse complement strand
ATCCTGCGCGAGCGCGACTGCCGATTCTGCCAGCGCGAGCGGCGAATCGACGATGAGTTCGTCGCAACCGAGCCGGCGCAGCATTGCCATCGATTGGCGGCCGCGCATGAATTCGCCGGGGCAAGTGATGACCGGCAAACCGCAGTGCAACGCATCCAGCGTGGTATTGCCGCCGGACCAATACAGGCTGTCGAGCATCACATCGCAAACCAGATTTACGCGCAGGAATTCGTCGCGCGAACCGTGCGGGAAAAATTGCAGATGCTGTTCCGGCGTGGCGCTCACACCACGCAATGCGCGCAATAATCGCGTCCGCAAATTTCGCGTCGGGCCGCGTTGCGCGCCGTCGAATAGCACGAACAGCGCGCTCGGATCGCGGCGCAATACCTCGATCAGGATCGTGTCGTTTTCCGGCAGCAGTTTGAACGGCGATTGCGGCACCAGATACAGATTCCGGTTTTCCGGCAGACCGAGTTCGTCGCGCGACAGCGGCGTAGGCAGCGCCGGACTCAGGTAGCGTGTGCCGATGCCGGGCAGGGTCAGCAGTCGTTCGCTGTAATGTCGCTGCGCATCGTTCGGCTCCATTTCGCTGCAACTCAAATACACATCGATGCTCGGCAAACCGCTCGTCACCGGATGACCCCAGGCGCACACCTGGATCGGCGCGAGGCGCAACGCGGCGAGCGTGAAGATCCGCGAATTCATGCCGAGCTCGGGATACAGCACGATATCGGCCCGCAGATCGATGATCGTCTGCGCAAGTTCCGCCGCCGGTTGGTCGAGGCGCAGCATTTGCGCTGCGCTGCGTTCGAAGCGATCGGTGAGATGATCAAAAATCGGCCCGACCTGGACAATGATCAATTCCCAATCGCAGGTCGCGAGATGTTCTACCCACGATAAAAAATACGAACCCACCGTGCATTCGCGAAAAAAACTCGATACCAGCACAAGACGAGGACGCTCGCGTTTTGTGATTGCCGCGGTGCTGACAATAATCGTACATTCACGCATCGCCGCACTCAGCCACGCGCCATAATTCATCTGCAGGTCGCGGTCGTTCCGGCCTTGATACGCGAGCAGGAAATTGCTCCAGCTCAGCAGCGCCGGATCGAGATCGAGTTGCGCGAGTCGCTGCGGCGGGTACTCCTTGATGAATAACTCAAGCGCATTCGTGTAGCGTTGACGACCGACAATAAGGTCGCTCGTGTTGGCATACGTCGGCGCCAATCCCAGGTGTCGCGCAAGGAAACAGCGGAATCGCGCGGCAGGCTCCGTCGCATTCTGAGCGATGGAATCCAGCAGCCGATCGGCGGCGTGAACGGCGTCTTCCTCACGCCATTTCAGCGCGATGTTCGTGGCTTCGCGCCAGCGCTGCGGATTTTTTTCGAAGTGACGCTGCGCGAGTTCGTCAGCTGTTTCGCTGTCACCGGCCCGGACCAGCAAAAGGCAGCAACTTTCGATCAACAAGACATCGTCCGGATCGTGCGCGGCGATGTAGCGCAAATGCACCAGTGCCTCATCCTCCAGCGGCAGATCGATCAACAACTCGCCCTGCAACAGGCGCGCATCGAGATTGTCCGGTTCTGCCGCGATCACGGCAGCAAGCAGATCGAGTGCTTCGACCCAGTCGCTGCGGTCCTTGATCAGCATTGCCAGGTTGTAGCGTGCGTCCTGCGCATTGGGATCGACCGCGATTGCAGTTCGATACGCGTTGATGCTCGGTTCAATTTCCTTCGCTGCGCGATGTTCGTTGCCGATACGCAGCCAACATACCGCGAGCAAACGCCGGAATTGCGCGTGTTGCGGCATGACCCGCAGCAACAGTTGCAGGTCGGCAGCAGCATCTGACCAGCGTTCCAACTGCAACGCCGCATTCACGCGCAGCGCGCGCGCCTGATGCAGTTGCGGCGCGGCATCCAGGCATGCACTACTCAGCGTGCGGGCGTTGGCGAAATCGCCGCGCGCGAATGCCGCCTGGGCGTTATCGAGCATTTGTTGCGGGGTGGAAATCGTCATGGAAAATCAGCAGATGGAACGTCGGGATTTTGCGGCAGGATAATGGCGATCAACTGAAGTTACGCCGCAGCGCGCGCCACTTTGCTGGATGTTTCGCGCCCCAATTGCGCGCTTAGCCACAGGCCGGTGGCGATCAGCCGATCGAGATCGATGCCGGTGTC
>JANXUW010000459.1 GCA_025351985.1 Pseudolysobacter sp. | reverse complement strand
GCCGGCTAGGCTTCGGCGAAGGCATCGCACTCGCCTCCACCGGCTTGCTCTCGGAAGGTGCCGGCGAAAATCTGTTCCTGGTTTTCGAAGGCGCCTTGCACACCACGCCAGCCAGCGCCGCATGCCTGCACGGCATCACGCGCAACTCGATCATCACGCTCGCACGCGATGCCGGCATTAACGTGATCGAACGCGATATTCCACGCGAATATCTGTATTTTGCCGATGAGCTTTTCATGTGCGGCACGGCGGCGGAAATCACGCCGATCCGTTCGGTCGATGGCAAGCCGGTAGGCCCGGGCAAACCGGGTCCGCTCACACGGCAGGTGCAGGATTTGTTCTTCGGTTTGTTCAGCGGCAATACCGCCGACAAATACGGCTGGCTCGAAGCGCTGGGCTAAGTCCGCACGCGTATCCTTCCAGCGCTGCGCTGCTGGAAGTATGCGAAATAGCGTTAGTGCTTGAGGCGGAAATCCAGCGTCGCCGCCGCACCACCTTGCGGTCGCGGCGCGAGCGAGACATGCCAGCCGTAGAGTTCGCACAAGCGACGCACGATCGCCAGCCCAAGTCCCGCGCCCTTGCCGGCGGCGCCTTCGCCGCGCACGCCGCGCACGAACAGTTTTTCCGCATCTTCGATCGCGATGCCAGGGCCGGAATCTTCCACCACGATCCGCCCCGCGCCAACGCGCACCACGACATCGCCAGCCTGCGTGTATTTGATGCCGTTGCCGATCAGATTGTTCAACGCCACCGCGATCACCGCCGAAGGCGCATCGACCTCGACGACTTCATCCAGCTCCAGTCGCACGGTCACCGGCTTGTTGCCGATGTTCGGCCGATTCATGTCGATGATTTGCTCAGCGATTTTTGCGACGTCGGTGGTCTCGCCATCGGTCGGGCCGGAGCGCTCGCTGCGGGACAACAGCAACAAGGCGTTGGTGAGTTCGGTCGCCTGTTTCGACGCGCGCTCAATGCGCTTGAGGCGATCGCGCAATTTATCGGTGAGCGTGCTCGATGCAAGCATCAGTTCGGTGGTCGATGCGATCACCGCGAGCGGCGTTCGCAGTTCGTGACTGACATCGGCGTTGAATTCGCGATCGCGCTCGACCAGTGCGGTGAGCTTGTCGGAATAATTGTCGAGCGCGGCGGCAAGTTCGCCGACTTCGTCATTCGCAAAATGCGGCGCGAGCGGCTCGGCACGACGGGTCTTGCCAAACTGCTTGACGCGTCGCGCGAGGTCAGTGACGGGACGCATCACGCGCGAGGACGACCAAACCCCAAGCAAAATCGCGAGCAACGAGAACCCGATGACCACGCCGACCAAGCCAACGATCAACTGGCGTTCACCGAGTTCTTCCTTGCTCGCGTCATAGCGCAGGAAAGCCCACAGATCATCAGCCTTGGCGACCGCTAGCTTGAAGCGGTGCGGTTTTCCGTCATCGCCGATATCGGTGATGTTGTAGTTGCCGTTGGCGAGGCTCTTCCATTCGAACGGCACATTCTCGATCTTGTTGATGCCGTAGATGTAGCCGCGCACGGCGGAAAAACTCCACGGCGCATTCGGATCGGGATTGTCGCGTTTGAACTGCAGGAATCGAGCGACTTCGCGCTGCAGCGTGTCGTTGACCAGTTGATCCTCAACCTTCGCGCGCAGCGACAAAGTCGCGACGGCGAACAGCACTGTCAGCGCGATGCCAAACAGTGCGAACGAAATTATGAGGCGGCTGCGAAGCCTACGCCGGTACTGCATCCGGATCGACCATGCGATAGCCGATGCCGTGGCGGGTCTGGATCAGCAGTTTTTCGAAAGGCTTGTCGATCACCGCGCGCAGCCCGTGGATGTGTACACGCAAGCTGTCGCTGTCGGGCAATTCTTCGCCCCAGACACGGGTTTCGAGATCCTGCCGCGTGACCACGGAAGGCGCCGATTCCATCAGGTGTTGCAACAGTTTGAGCCCGATCGGATTGAGCTGAATTTGCTTGCCGGCGCGAATGACCACCAGCGTATCAAGGTTGTAGGTGAGATCGGCCAATTGCAGGATGCGGCTCTTGACGCCCTTGCCGCGACGCGACAGCACGCTGAGGCGCGCTTCGAGTTCCTGCAGCTCGAACGGCTTGACCATGTAGTCGTCGGCACCGCTGTCGAAACCGGTGAGTTTCTGATTGAGCGAGTCGCGCGCGGTCAGCATCAATACCGGCGTTTGTTTGCGCGCGTCTTGGCGCAACTTGCGGCAGACTTCGAGACCATCCATGCCGGGCAGTGTGAGATCGAGCACGATGGCATCGAAATCATGAACCACCGCGAGATGCAGGCCGGTCACGCCATCGCCGGCGAAATCGGCCACATGGCCTTTCTCTTCGAGGTAATCGCCGATATTGGCAGCGATGTCGCTATTGTCTTCTATGACGAGTATGCGCATGGGTTGCGTAGCTGTCTTCTAGCGGGGATGGGAGATGGAGTGCGCGCAGTCGCCAGAGTTCCGCGGCCTGCGCGCTGCACAAATAAAATGGCCCAAGGAGGTGCCATTGGGGGAACACACCTCGCTTGGGCCAAAGCTACTGCCCCGATACCATAACTTGCTAGTCACTTGGCCTGACTTAGGAGTGTCGAGCAAACTTACAGTGGGATCGACTTTACGGAGACAGCGATTAAATTAGCGTTAAACGGGATTGACGCTTTCGTTAATGCGCAATGCTCAACCGAGAAACCCCGGCGCTGTGTTCGCCAGCGGCGATGAGCTTGCTCTGGCGCAAGCCCATGCGTGCGTCGGCTTAGTGGGTTTCGTGACGGCAGATATGCGATCCGGTGCTGACTTTGCAATCCGGATCGGATTTGTGCGAGCCGTTGGCCGTCTTGCTCAGGGCGAAATCGAAGACCTGGGTATAACGCTCGGTGCTTGACGGCAGGTTGCTCGCATCAAAACTCCACTGGTGCAGCGCCTCTTTAGCGGCTGCGACAAATTGTTCGGCGCCTTGCGCGGCAGTCACTTCGATATTCTGTACCGACCCATCCGCAGCAATGCCGAAACTCAGCGTGACCTGGCCTTGCTGATCGCTGGCCAACGCGCCCGCCGGATAGCTCGGTGCAACACGACGCAATGCTTTCGGCATCGTCGCAACCGCAATGCTGGGCGGAGTTGCCAAAGTCATCGGCGGCGACTGCAACCGGATATCGCTGACCTTCAGTGCGCTGTCGGCAACGATCGCCGCATGCGTCGTTTGCGGCTTCTGGATGCGCGGCAAGACCAAGGTTTCGCTGGCCTGCTCGACGTTATGCGCTGGTAGCGTTTCAGCCGGATGCGTCGGAACCGACACTATTGGCGCAACTTTGGCGGATGCAACCGGCGTGATTGCTGGTACGACAGCAGCACTCGTACGTGCCAATAACGCGTAAGCCTTTTGCGTCAGCCGCGTCGAAGCCAGTTGAATTGTCGCAAGTGCATCGCCCGATGCCGAGTGGTTGCGCACCGGCAAGCGCATGCTCAGACCCACCGCCATGACCAGCAACAGAACCAGCAGCCAGCCATGCTGGCGCATCGGCAACGGTTCGGGCGTTTCATGTTCCACACCTACGATTCGCCGCACGCGAGCGAGCAGCACGCCGCCACTTGCAGCCAATGCCGGGGCAGGCAAGGTTGCGCGTAAACCTTCGAGATTGGCCAGGGTGTGCGCGTAGGCGAGCCGCGTACCGCATTCCATCTGGATGACAAGATCATCGCAGCAGGTTTCGCGAACGTTGCGCACGTCACGTGAAATCCAGTGCACCGCCGGATGGTAGAAAAGCAGCGTTTCGAGGGTCACCTGGAACAGGTTGAACAGGTAATCCCAGCGCCGCACATGACCGAGTTCGTGCGCG
>JANXUW010000455.1 GCA_025351985.1 Pseudolysobacter sp. | reverse complement strand
GAATTCGCCGTCGCGATTTTTCACCTCGCGCATCGCTTCGCCGAGCAGGCCAGCGATGTCGTAGAGCGAGATCGCATTCCAGATGCCCGGCGCGTCCGGGTGGGTGCGGGCGCGTTGTTCGAGCAGGTTCAGCGCACTCTGCGTGATCGACAGATTGCCGGCCGACAACGTGACGATTACACGCTGGCCGGCACGCGCGAACACGCGCATCTTGCCGAATTTCGAAATATTGTCGATGCCGGCGTTGGTGCGCGAATCAGACGCAAACACCATACCGCTATCGAGCTTCATCGCTACGCAATATGTCATTGGAACAGGCTAGGCAGGAGAATTTGCGGAGTGCGAAATTCTAGCATGCGCGTCGGCGCCGACCGCAGACGTTTCATGCCGCGATCCGATCGGTGGAGGTCATGAATTCGCGATTGACTTCGTCCGCGAGCAGATAAAGCCGCTCGATATAGCCGTCCAGATATTTTTGCATGCCAAGCTCCAGGATCGCATCGATGCGGCCGTAGCGCATTTCCGCCGCCAGCGCACCGGCCTGACGCACCACTTCCGCGCGTTCGCCGTGCAAAAGCGAACTCAGGATATTGTGGATCGCAACAGTGCATACCACCAGCGAACGCGGCATGTCCTCGCGCAGGATCAGCAGTTCGGCGACGCGTTTCGGGCGCACCGTGTCCTTGTAAATTCGGCGGTAGGTTTCGAATGCCGAGATCGCATGCAGCATCGAGCTCCACTGGTAATAATCGACCGCGTTGCGCACCTCGTGTTTGTCGCCGGCGCCGGGCACGCTGTACTTGATATCGAGCAGGCGCACGGTGCAGTCGGCGCGTTCGATGAACGTGCCGAGGCTCAGGAAATGATAGGCCTCATCGCGCCCCATCGTGCCGATCGTGATGCCGCGAAACGACGCCGAACGTTGCTTCACGCGATCGAGAAAAACCTGCAAGCCGTCGCTGACCAGTTGCTCCCAGCTCAACGCGCGAATGCTGAGCCACGATGAATTCAGATCCTCGTACATTTCCGCGGTGATCGCGCCGCGTTGCGAACGCGCCGATTCGCGCGCGGACTGCAGACAACTGTAGATGGACGACGGATTCAGCGCGTCGAAGATCATGAAACGCAGCACTTTCTGCGCGTTCACCGCGCCATTCAAGCGCGCGTATTCTTTCTCGATGCCGAACGCTTCGAGCGCCTTGCCCCACACCGTGACACCCGCCGCACCGCGTTCGAAACGCTCGGGCAATAGTGCAATGCGTTGGGTCAGGTCGATCAGTCGCGCGGTGTTCTCGGCACGCTCGATATGGCGCGACATCCAATACAGTTCATTCGCCGTTCGACACAACATTCAGACCTCCACGATCCAGGTATCCTTGGTGCCGCCGCCTTGCGAAGAGTTCACCACGAGCGAGCCTTCGGTCAGCGCGACGCGCGTGAGTCCGCCCGGCACGACGTGGATGCTACGACCGGACAACACGTACGGCCGGAAATCCACATGCCGCGGCGCGATGCCGGCATCGACAAACGTCGGACATGTCGATAACGCGAGTGTTGGCTGCGCGATATATTTTTGCGGCTCGGCAAGAATGCGGCGTCGAAAATCCGCGAGTTGTTTTTTGCTCGCCGCCGGCCCAACCAACATGCCGTATCCGCCCGCGCCGTGGACTTCCTTCACCACCAGTTCGGCGAGGTGTTCGAGCACATAGCGGCAATCGTCGGGCTTGCGCAATTGATAGGTCGGCACGTTGTTGAGAATCGGCGCCTCATCGAGATAAAACCGGATCATCTCGGGCACATGCACGTAGGTCGATTTGTCGTCCGCCACGCCCGTGCCGATTGCGTTCGCCAACGTGACCTTGCCCGCCTTGTACGCCGCGTACAGACCCGGTAAACCCAGCAGCGAATCCTTGCGGAACACGTTCGGATCGAGATAGTCGTCGTCGAGCCGGCGATAGATCACATGCACACGCTGCAGGCCGCGCGTGGTGCGCATGAAAATCATGTTGTCCTGCGCGCAAAGATCCTGGCCTTCGACCAGTTCCACGCCCATCTGCTGGGCGAGGAAGGCGTGCTCGAAATACGCCGAGTTGTGTGCGCCTGGCGTGAGCACAGCAACGGTCGGATTATCCACGCCTTCGGGTGCGACCGAGCGCAGGTTGTCGAGCAGCACATCGGGGAAATGCTCGACCGGCGCGATCTGCTGGCTCGCAAAAAGTTCGGGGAAAAGCCGCATCATCATCTTGCGGTTTTCGAGCATGTAGGAAACGCCCGACGGCACACGCAGATTGTCTTCGAGCACGTAATATTCGCCCGCGCCGGCACGCACGATATCGATGCCGGCGATGTGGGCGTAGATGTTGCCGGGCACATCGGTGCCGACCATCTCGGGGCGGAACTGCGAGTTCTGCAGCACCAGTTCGGGCGGCAGAATGCCGGCCTTGAGAATGCGCTGCTCGTGATAGATATCGTGCAGGAAAAAATTCAGCGCCTGCACGCGTTGCTTGAGGCCGCGCTCGAGTACCTGCCATTCACCGGCCGGAATGATGCGCGGCACGATATCGAACGGAATCAGCCGTTCGGTACCGGCGTCTTCACCGTACACCGCGAAGGTGATGCCGACGCGGTGAAACGCGAGCTCAGCTTCGGTGCGGCGTTGCGCGATGCGCGCTGGCGGCGCCTGTTCCAGCCACTTGCCGAACGCGCGGTAATGCGCGCGCGTCTTGCCTTTCCCATCCAGCATTTCATCGTACGCGTTAGGCATTTCACGTTCTCCGATAGCGCTT
>JANXUW010000445.1 GCA_025351985.1 Pseudolysobacter sp. | reverse complement strand
ACCGGTTGCCAGTCGCTGGCCGTGACCTTGCGCGGCATGACGCTGAAAGAACTCACCGCCGATCGCGCCGGTGCGTTGATCGCCAAAGAGGCGTGGCTCGGATTCATCAACGGCGCATTGACCGGCCTCGTCGCCGCGATCGGCATGTACGCCGTGGCCTGGAGCCAGCACAATCCCAGCGCGCTGGTGCTGGCGCTCATCACGCTGGTCGCGATGGCCCTGAGCTGCCTGATCAGCGGCGTTGCCGGCGCCGCTGTTCCGCTCGCGCTGAAACGCGCCGGCGCCGATCCAGCCACCGCATCCAGTATTTTCCTGACCACCGCCACTGACGTGGTCAGCATGGGCTTGTTTCTCGGCATGGCGGCATGGCTGATCCCGTGAGCCGTTGATGCGTCGCAAGCGCCGCGCAGGACCTTTGGGCGTAGTTGTCTATCGCTGCGCACGTTAAAATCGGTAAATGAACAATATGCATTTCCGGTTCGGCGACTTCCGTCTGATGCCAGCCGCCCGAGAACTATGGCGCGGCGACGAACTGGTACAACTCCCCGCAAAATCCTTCGACTGTCTGGCCTATCTGATGGCCAATCGCGAGCGCGCAGTGGGCCGCGATGAACTCAGCGCAGCCGTCTGGGGCAAGGCCGATGTCAGCGATGCGATGCTCGGCCAGATCGTGCTGAAGGCGCGTCGCGCCATCGACGACAGCGGCGACGATCAGCGCGCGATCCGCACTGTTCCGCGCTTCGGTTATCGCTGGGTGGCTGCAATCGATGAAGAACCAAACAGGATGCCGGCAGAAACTGTCGCCGTGATCCCGAATACGACGCGCCCACACGATCAGGAGCTCGCGCCGACCGAACCCCATCGCGCCGACGCCACCGTGCCCGACGCCGAGCTGGCAAACCTGCTGCCCGAGGCGCTTGTCACAAGCGCCGCAGTCGGCAAATTCCGCAGCGCGCCGCGGACGCTGGCCATCGCGATCGTGCTGGTTTTTTTCGGCGTCAGTTGCGTCGCATGGTGGATCTTCAGCGCACCCAACCCACCCGCGCACGCGACAAAAACCAGCGACCACTCGGAATCACTGCCACCCGCTCCAATCCTGGCGGCGCAACAATTGCTGCTGGTTTTCCCGGTCAGCCAGCAGTCTCCGAACGAGCAGACCAGCTGGATACGCCTCGGACTCATGGACTTGATCGCGAGTCGCCTGCGCGATCACGGCAGCCTGCGTGTGGTGCCTAACGAAGCCGTCGTCATGCTCGCGCACAAGGCCAGTTCCAGCGATAACACGGGCCTGGTCGATCTCATGCAGTTGCGTCAAGCCAGCGGTGCACAGATCGTGGTGCTGCCAGAGGTAAGCCGGCAACACAATGTCTGGCGCGTGCGCCTTGTCGTGCATTCGCCCACCACCGCACCGCAATTGCTCGACGGCAACGCCAGCGACATCATCGCCGCCGCGACTGCCGCTTCCGACAAATTGCTCGCCGTGCTCGGCGCCAGCAGGACGAGCGGCGACAACCATCGTTTCGGCAGTTCGGACACTACTGAAATTTTCGAGCGCGCCGAAGCCGCCATGCTGGCGGGCCAATTCAGCGTTGCCAAGAAAGTGCTGAACGATGCCGACGACACGGTCAGGGCAATTCCGGAAATACAATTGAAGCTCGCGCAAATCCATTTTCGGGCGGAAGAGCTGGACCAGAGCGAACCGATCGTGCGCGCTTTGCTCGACAGCGCTGCGAACATGGAGAACGCGGCATTTCGCGGCGATGCCCAGGCCGCGCTCGGCAGTATCCTGTATCAGCGCGAGGCTTATGCCGACGCCGAGAAGATGTTCACGCAAGCCGTCGCCACGCTGGGCGAGAATGGCAACGCGCTGGTGTTGGGACGCGCCTATCTCGGTCAGGGCATAACGCGTGCGGCGCTCGATCAGATCGATCAGGCCGAAGAGAGTTTTGCCCACGCGCGACTGTATCTGGAGCCGACCGACGATCGTCTCGCGCTCGGACGCCTGTATCTCGATCAGGGCGCGCTGGAAATACAACGCAATCGGCCCGATATCGCCTCACATATCCTGCTGGATGGCATTGCGGCTTTTGATACGTATGGCGCGATCAACGAGAGTCTCGTCACCGGCGGCCTGCTCGCGCGAACGCAATGGGCGTTATTGCGCCTGAAAGATGCCTTGCGCAACAGCGAAGCCCTGCTGGCCTTGTCGAAAAATACCGAAACCCCTTTGCTACAGCGCAATGCCATGCTCGATTACGCCAGTGCACTGGAACACGTCGGACGGCTGGCCGAGTCCGCGCG
>JANXUW010000422.1 GCA_025351985.1 Pseudolysobacter sp. | reverse complement strand
GAAAGCCACCAATGTTCCGGGCAGCAGCCGCATCAACACCAAACGCCAGGGTTATGCGCTGGCGGTATCGGGCGCGTTCGGTTTGCCTGACCAGGCGCCGGTTGCCGCACCGACGGCAGTCAGCGTGATCGGCAATGATGCGGTGAACGGCGTTACGGTCGACTTCACTGCGGCGGCTGGTGCACAGAGCATCCAGTTGTATCGTGCGAACGGTACGTGCGCCACGGCGGCAGCGGGCGATTTCCGTCTGGTTGGCGCGGCGGCGAGCAATCCGATTGCGGACAAGAGCGTGCAAGGCGGTTTCAGTTACGCCTTCAAGCTGCGTGCTGTGCAGAACGATGTCGAAGGGGATGTATCGGCATGCGTTGATGTGGTCTCGCAGAACACCTGCAGCCTGCAGCCGCAGTTCGACGAGAGTGGTATCAGCGCCAGTTCGGTTTCGAGCACCTGTCAGTTGAATTTCAACTGGAACGCCGCGAACGCCACGTGCCCGACCAGCACCGGTGTCACCTACAACGTATTGCGCGACAACAATCCGTACTTCACGACTGCCGCAACCCTCATCAGCGGATTGGAGGCTACCTCGTACACGGATACCGCGGTGGCGCCTGGCGTGACCCAGTATTACGGCATCCAGGCCAGTGACAGTCTCGGCAATAACTCGAATCGCTTGCGCACGATTGCGGCCACGCCATTGTCGCCCGCGGGGCTGGACGGCAACACCTATTTCGACAACGCCATCACCCACGCCTACATGCAGGCTGCGGCACCGTGGCAGAGCACGAATAGCAAAGCGAGTGTCGCCGGTGGATACAGCTACCATACCGGCGCCGATGGTCTGAACTACCCCGACCTGATCTGTGCCGCGATCACCACTCCGCCAATTCTGGTGCAGGCCGGCGCCGCGTTGTCGTTCAATGCCAAATACGATCTCGAATACCAATGGGATGGCATCGTCATGGAAATCTCGACCGACGGCGGCAGCACGTGGACCGACCTGCCGCCCGACGGCGGTTATCCGAACACCTTCGCGCAAACCACCAGTCCGCCGGTGAATGCGTGCGGTTACATCAGCACGCACGGCGCATTTACTGGCGTCAGCGTGAGTGCGGCAAACAACCACGATGCGGGCAACGGAACATCGGTCGCGGCGTTCCTGCCGTTCACTAAAAACCTCAGCGCGTATGCCGGTCAGACGATCAAGCTGCGTTGGGTTCTGTCGAGCGATCCGGGCGCGGATTTTGCCGGCGGATTCATCGATCAGATCACGCTCGGCGGCAATGCGCTGGATCGGGTTTTCAGCGATAACTTCGAAGGCGGTCCGGACTTCACCTGCCACTGAAACAAGGCTGATACATAGCTGAAACGACGGACCCGGTGCGGAAATCGCACCGGGTCTTTTTTTTGCGGTGTCGTCAGGCGTCGAGAGCAGCGCGAGTTCGCCGCGGTTGTCTGCCACGCACCTACGCCGGGCGCACCTACCGCGCGCCGAACAATGCGCTGCCGATCCGCACCATCGTCGCGCCAAGCGTTATGGCGAGTTCGAAATCCTCGGACATGCCCATCGACAAGGTATCGATGTCGTCGTGATTTTTCTGCAGCGTCAGAAACAGCGTATGCATGCGGATAAAAGCGGCACGACGAAGTTCCGGATCGGCGTGTGGTGCGGGGATCGCCATGAGCCCACGCAGACGCAATCGCGCTGATTTGCCGATCGCCGCGGCGAGCGTTTCGATCAGCTCCGGGGCGCAGCCGGATTTGCTGGTTTCGTCATCGATATTGACCTGGATCAACACGTTCAACGCCGGCAGGTTTGGCGGACGATAAAGCTGCAGCGGTGCGATCAGCTTGGCGCGATCAAGACTTTGCAGCCACGCGAAATTTTCCGCGACCTCGCGGCATTTGTTGGATTGCAACGGCCCGATGTTATGCCATTCGAGCTTCAGGTCGCGCAACTCGTTTTGTTTCGCCAGCGCTTCCTGCACATAGTTTTCGCCGAAGGCACGCTGGCCCAGCGCGGCGAGACCGCGAATGGCATCGGCCGATTGTTTTTTGCTCACCGCCACCAGTTGCGGCAGTCCATGTATCGGGGCTGCAGCAGAAATTCGCCGACGGATTTCGTCGAGACTGTTTTTTTGCGCGCTGGCCGAGTCGACGGAAGTCATGGTGAGTTGCGGGATGGCCCGACGGCGCGCGACATTGCGCGAGCTGCAGTTTATCTGCGTGCAGCCTGCAATGCGCGGGCATCGCATGCGACGAGATATCGCGTTCGGGACTATGCCGCATGTGCTGTGCTGGCGTTATACTCGTGCCTCGTCGATTCTTGTATTAGCACCTGTACTTGAGGGGAACTGGATGGATATTGCCGAGCTGCTGGCCTTTTCGGTCAAGAACAAGGCTTCCGATTTGCACTTGTCGGCCGGTTTGCCGCCGATGATTCGCGTCGACGGCGATATCCGCCGCATCAACATTCCGGCGCTGGATCACAAGCAGGTGCATTCGCTGGTCTACGACATCATGTCGGACCGGCAGCGCCGCGATTACGAAGAATTTCTCGAAACCGATTTCTCGTTCGAGATTCCTGGTCTGGCGCGTTTTCGTGTAAACGCGTTCAATCAGAATCGCGGCGCAGGTGTGGTATTTCGAACCATTCCGTCCGAAGTGCTGAGTCTCGAAGATCTCGGCTGCCCGAAAATCTTCAAGGAGCTCATTGAGCAACCGCAAGGTTTGATCCTGGTTACCGGCCCGACCGGTTCGGGCAAATCGACCACGCTCGCGGCGATGGTCGATCACATCAACAAGAGCGAATATGGCCACATTCTCACGATCGAGGATCCGATCGAATTTGTGCACACCTCGAACAAATGTCTGATCAACCAGCGCGAGGTGCATCGTGATACGCACGGCTTTACCGAAGCTCTGCGTTCGGCCTTGCGCGAAGATCCCGACTTTGTGCTGGTCGGCGAAATGCGCGATATCGAAACCATTCGTCTCGCCCTGACCGCGGCGGAAACCGGGCATCTCGTGTTCGGCACCTTGCATACCTCGTCTGCGGCAAAAACCATCGACCGCATCATCGACGTGTTTCCGGGCGCCGAAAAAGGCATGGTGCGCTCGATGTTGTCCGAATCGTTGCGTGCGGTGATTTCGCAATCGCTGATGAAAAAGGTCGGCGGCGGACGTATCGCGGCGCATGAAATCATGGTCGGCATTCCGGCGATCCGTAACCTGATTCGCGAGGACAAGGTCGCGCAGATGTATTCCTCGATCCAGACCGGCCAGCAATATGGCATGCAGACGCTCGATCAGTGCCTGCAGGATCTGGTGCGACGTGGCATGGTGACGCGACAGCAGGCGCTCGGTTACGCCAAGAACAAGGAAACTTTCAGGTAGGCGAACCGGCGACAAGCTCGTATTGTGCGCATGTGCATCGGCGCAAGCCGCACGGCGGGTCGATGCGAGCGCAAGATCTGGCAGTGCGATTCGGTGTGTGGATATTCCGGATCTGGCTGGATCAGCCCGCCTTTTTATAAAACAGCAATGAGGTATGTGCCATGAGCAGTATCGATTTCACCTCCTTCCTCAAGCTGATGGTGCACAAGAAGGCGTCCGATCTTTTCATCACCGCCGGCATTGCGCCCAGCCTCAAGGTGAATGGCGTGATCGCGCCGATCACGCAGAATCCGCTGACTTCGGCGCAGTCACGCGACATGGTACTCAACGTCATGACGCCGGCGCAGCGCGAGGAGTTCGAGAAAACCCACGAATGCCAGTTTGCGATCAGCCTTTCCGGCGTCGGACGTTTTCGTGTGAGCTGTTTTTACCAGCGCAATAATGTCGGCATGGTATTGCGTCGCATCGAGACGCGCATTCCGAGCGTCGATGAATTGAGTCTGCCGCAGATCATCAAGTCACTGGCGATGACCAAGCGCGGCCTGATCATGTTCGTCGGCGCAACCGGCACCGGCAAATCGACCTCGCTCGCGGCGATGATCGGATTCCGCAATCTCAATTCGACCGGACACATCATCACCATCGAAGATCCGATCGAATACGTGCATCGCCACGAGAGCTGCATCGTCACCCAGCGCGAACTCGGCATCGATACCGACAGCTGGGAAAACGCGCTGAAGAACACGCTGCGCCAGGCGCCCGACGTGATCATGATCGGCGAAGTGCGCACGCGCGAAACGATGGAACACGCGATCAACTTTTCCGAAACCGGCCACCTTTGTCTGTGCACGCTGCACGCGAACAATGCCAACCAGGCGCTGGATCGCGTGATCCACTTTTTCACCGAAGATCGGCGCTCGCAGTTGCTGATGGATCTGTCGCTGAATCTGAAGGGCATCGTCGCGCAGCAACTGATTCCGACGCCGGACGGCAAGGGCCGTCGTGTCGCGATGGAGATCCTGCTCGGCACGCCGCTGGCGCAGGATTACATTCGCAAGGGCGACGTGCACAAGCTCAAGGATTTGATGAAGGAATCCACCAACCTCGGCATGCGTACCTTTGACCAGAGTCTGTTCGAGCTGTATCAGGCCGGCGAGATCACCTACGAGGACGCGCTACGTTACGCCGACTCGACCAACGAAGTGCGCCTGAAGATCAAGCTGTCGCAGGGCGGCAATGCGCATACATTGTCGGCCGGGCTCGATGGTGTGGAGTTGACTGAGCGTTGAGTCTGGAACTGCTCTCAAAAACGTAGCGAGCGAAGGGAGTTTGTGCGAGGACGGAGCGCCACCACAAGGGTGGTCTGTGGAGAGAACCGGAGTGTACTTTTCGTACATGAGGATTCTGAGCACCGCCCTCGTGCAAAATACCGAGCGCACGACGGCAAGGATGCCGGAGGTAGAACAATGCAGGAGCAATTGCCGAGTAGTTTTTTAGAGTGGTTCTAGTTCATGTCGATTGTTTCTTCGATCGTTATGCCATTCGGTGTTGCGCTGAACTGCATGTCGCCGCGGCGAATCCACTTTTCGTAAACCGCCATCATCTGTGCGGATTTCGCCATTTGCGCGCGTTCCTTGTCGCCCATGCGCGCGCCGATCGTCTCAGCAAATTTGCCGAACAATCCATATATCGCACCGCTGAAACTCATGCGCATGAATACCGGCTGGCTCGCCGCAGGTGCTGCCAGATAAGCGGCCAGTCCGGTTTCTTCGCCAGCCCCAGTGGAGATCGCCAGCGCCGTCTGCGACATCGCGACGAACATCGGCGGCATCATCGCTGCCATCGCGCCGAGCGACAACGGTACCGGCTTGCTGTCCGGGCTGAGCTTGAGATCTTTCAACGTCGGCACGACCAATTGCGCCATCGCCACGGTGGTGGTCGGATTGCTCATCGACAGCAACAGCTTGCCGCTGAATTCCGGCACACCGGCACCTTTTGGTTCGAGTTTGGTCAGGCTGAAACGCATGCCGTTGAAA
>JANXUW010000417.1 GCA_025351985.1 Pseudolysobacter sp. | reverse complement strand
ATAGAAATTTCCTCCAAGTGATTTCGATTAAGGCCTCAAGTGTTCGCGCACTTGGGGCCTTTGTTTTTGTGGTTACGCGGTCTTGCCGAGTGACAGCAGGTAGGCGGATTCCTCCGTCCACTGCCGGTACTTTCCTTGCGTTGTGATGCATCCGCGCGCCAGGCCGGCGTGCATCAGCTCGTGCATCGGCGAGCCTTTCGGGAACGCGTTGTCGATCATCTGCGTGACATCTGTTTCCGTCAGATCCTTCAAGTCGTCTTCCTCGCCATCCCAGCCGCGCTCCTCGACTTCCGCGGCGATCACGTTGGCAATCCCTTCCAAGTATTCGGCGTGCCGCTGCGTGAGCCGTGCGCGCGCCGTGGTGATGTGGGTAATGCTCATGGCGTGTTTCTCCGTTGCGCTCATCAGTGACCAGAAACCATTTGCGACCGGTGAAGTTCGTCGATGAAGATCGGCATCACCATTGGCGTCATTCGATAAGCGAGCCGCTGAAGTTCGGCATCACTGATGGAATCGGTTGATCCGGGCGCACCGGTGACGACGAGATTCAGCGTTGCAGAAACCTGCGCGTTGCCGGGTGTGGGTGAAGGCGCCGGTGAAGGCGCCGGTGAAGGCGTTGGCGTTGGCGCCTGTGGTTGCTTCTGCTGCTGCGCCTGCTGATTGGACGCCTTCTGCGCATCGGCTTGCTGCTTGATTTTCAGCAGCGCGTCGTCGTGGACTTTCTGCGCGAGGGCGAGCGTCTGCTGCGCCTGGGCTTCGCCGGCAGCGCCCGCAGCAGCCTCCACCGCCTTGATGTCGGCGATCTGCTTCTGGAAACGACGTTCTTCAATCGCGGCTTGATTGCCTGCATCCTGATCGAGCGTGTCTTGCAACTGGCCCGCCAGATCGGCGAGCTGTTTCTGCGCCGACTTTTCAGCATCCGCAAGCGCGTTGACTTTGCTTGTCGCGGCGTCCACCGCGGCCTGCAACCCGCTGAGCGTTTGCGAGTCCAGCACGTTCAAATCGCTCGTGCCATTTTTAAGCGACTCGTTGAACTCGACAATCTTCTGCTGCGCGCGCGATACGCTGCCGTATTGCAGGTCGAACGCCTGCACCGATCCACTGCCGAGCGCGGTGAATGCGTTAGTGAGATCAACAACTTTTTGCTTCGCATCAAGAATGCGATCGCCTGCCGCGGTTAGTGCGGACTGATCCAAAGACTTGAACAGCGCCGCGCCAAGCGCGCTTATTCCGGTGACGCCAAGCGACACGCCGTCGTCCAAATGACGGGCTGCGCGATCAGCTTTTTCCAGCTCGTTGGTGACGCCTTCGAGGGCGTCTTTCATGTCGTTTATCTGGCCGATATCCTTGCCGGCAGCTTTGCCGATGTCCTCTATTTCGGACGCCGATTTACCGGCCAAATCCTTCATGTTGAAGAGGCCGTCATTGACCTTTTGTATCGCGGCCTGTTGCGCAAGCCAGATGGCTGTATTGTTCAACCCGCCGCCGTGGTCGCCCCTGAACGTGTCGTCGAGGCTGTTCATCGATTTTTGCACCGTGGCGATTTGATCGTTCAATCCGCCGAGCTCGCCGTCTACCGCCTTGAACCGCGCACGCAACGCGGCAATTTTTTCAGGTGGCGCTCCGGACTCGATCGCGTTGGAGAGTGATCGAGCGATCTGGTCGGCCTGTATCACCAGCTTGTCGCGAGTGTCTTGCAATGCGCCGGAGATGCGTTGTGCTGCGCTTTCCCCCGCCCGGCCCATACCATCCAGCGAAGCGCCTGCCGTGGCCGCTGCAACGACGATGGTTGCGGTCTTGCGCCCTGCGGCTTCCATTGATACGCCGAATTCATCCGCACCGATTTTCCCGGCAGCAAATGCCTGCTGCAGTTGTTTTTCCAGCGCCTGAACTTCGCCTTCCGTGGTGGCCTTGCTCAGTGCGGAGGCGAAGGCGAGTTGAATCTGTTGTGCGCTGGCGCGGGCGTTGCTCGCGATGTTGGAAAAGGTATCAATGATCTTTTGCCCACCGGCGGAAAACTGCACGCCGGCTTGCTGCGCCGTAAGCCCCAGGCTCAGCAGCTCGGTTTGCAGTGCCGCACCGATGGCTGTTTTTAATGCCTCGGCATTTCCCTTCGCGGTCTTGAGCTGCTCGGTGACATTCTGCTGAAACTTGCGCAGGTCGGTTTCGTCGAGTTTCGCCAGCGCGCTGACAAGCTCGGTTTGTACGGCCTCTTTCGCTTCGTGCGATCGGCTGGAGATCGACCCAATCAACGCCAAGGTATCTTTCAGTCCCTGCGGGGTGTTGATCTCGATCTTCTTGAACGCGCCCTCAATCGAGGTGGCGGCAGTTTCGCCGGAGCGTTTCAGCGCGTCGTATCTTTCCGTCGCGACACCGACGGTTTCGCTGGTAACGGCGAGGGATTCGTTGATTTCTTTGAAATGCGCATTGGCGTCCACGAGCGCGACGCCGAGTTCTTTCAGTCTGCCTGTTGCCGCTTCCACGCCCTTGTAATCAGACAACGACTGCGCCTGAACTTTCAGGGCTTCGTAATACAGGAACGCGCTTTTTAGCGAATCGATGTATTGCTCGCTGCGGCGTTTATCCTTGGTGGCGAGTTCCTCGGCGCTGGCGATTTGAGCGTCGGCAAAACCCTTCAGTGACTTCGCCAATGCTGCGGCTTTGATCGACAGCTTTTCGTTGAGTTCGTTCGTCTCTTTTTGGAAATTGTTGTTCTGTTTATTGACCTCCTGCAGTTGCTTGCTTACTTCGAGCACGTTCTCGATTTGCGTTACGGCAAAGTCTGCGGCTGCGATCACAAAGGCAATCTGTATCTGCTTCGGAATGGCATTGATCTTGGCGCCGAGTCGCGCAAATACGCCGCCTTCTGCCGCCGCAACTTCCGCTGCCGCGGCGCCTTCCTTGATCGCGGCGGAGAGCCCCAGAAACCGCGTCGCCACGCCCACCAGATCGAGCGACAGCATCGACAGCTTGAGAACTGTCCATGCATGCCCGGCGCTCAACAATGCTGCCGAATGATCGAACAGGAACTTGACCGTACCGCTGATCGCGTTGCCGATCGCCACGATCGCGTTCGATAACGACTGCGCTTTTTCTTTCAGCGAGCCATCACCAATCCCGCGCGCGAACGCGTCATTGATCTGTTGCAGTTTGTCGCGCACGTAGTCGTACGCGCCAGACTTTGCCACCAAGTTCAGAAACTCGTTCCACTTGTCGGAAATTTTCGTCACCAGACTGCTAACCAGGCCGAGCTGTTGGTTAGCCGCACCCTTGGCGCTCTGGCCGAGCTGGTCAATCAGCAGACGAATCGACTCGCGACCGAGCTCGCCCTTTTTTGCCATCTCCTCGATTTCGTCGGCCGTCTTGCCGAGCGCGGCACCCAGCAACTTCGCCGCCGGCACGCCTTGTTCCTGCAGCGCGATCAGCGCTTTCGTGCTCAGCGATCCGCGTGCATATGCCTTGCCGAGCGCGTCGATCAAGGTATTGAGCGTATCGACGCTACCGCCATACTTGGCATTGGTATCAATCAGCGCTTCGAGTGAGCCATCGAACGGGTCGAGCCCTTCCTTTTTTGCCCGCAGCACGGAGCGTGTTACATCATCGAAAGACAGCGGCACCTTTTCCGCAATCTCGTTGATCTTGGCGAACGCTTCCTCGCCGTTTTTGAGGCTGCCAAACGCGGTAGAAAGTTCGATCGAGAACTTGGCGATTTTGTCGCCTTCCTTGACG
>JANXUW010000415.1 GCA_025351985.1 Pseudolysobacter sp. | reverse complement strand
TTCCATCATCGGCAACGCATCCGACAACGTAATCGGCGCGCCGCAGCGGAACAACTTGAAGCGCAGCGCATCGCCTTTCTTGCGCGAGCGATACAAGGACAGGCGAATATCTTCGCTGCCGGTGAGGCTGGCCGCGGTCTCGACATCGGCCGCGGCGATATGCGCCGTGACTTCCTCGATATAACCGGCGGGCAACGCGCGGCCATATCGATTGGCGAGTTTCAGGCCTTTTTCTTCGCCATGTTTCTGCACCAGTTGATCGCGCAGATCGTCGTGCCAGTTGCGCACGATTTGCGCGATGCGCGCTTCGAGGTCGGCGGTTTCGTACTGTGGCTGGTCGCCCGGTTTCGGACGAACGATCAAGTGCAGGCGCGCGAGTGCGGACTCGCCGATCTGGATCGCCGAATCGATGCGTTCGCCGTGGAAGGTGCGCTTCAGCAGATTTTCGATGCGCTCGCGCACATCGCTGGAAAAACGATCGCGCGGGATGAATACGAGGCACGAGAAAAACCGCCCGTACTTGTCGCGGCGCACGAACAGCCGCGTGCGTGGGCGCTCGGACAACGCGAGAATTCCCATCGCGGTATCGAACAGTTCTTCTTCGCTGGACTGAAACAATTCGTCGTGCGGCAACGTCTCGATGATGTGACGCAGCGACTTGCCCGAATGCGAATCGCGACGCAGGCCCGAACGCGTCATCACCGCTTCGTATTTGCCGCGCATCAACGGCACCTGCCACGGTGCCTGCGCGTACGCGCCGGACGTGTACAGGCCGAGAAAACGCTGTTCGGTCACGGCAACGCCGCCGGCATCGAAACCGAGCACGCCGATGTAATCCATGTAGCCCGGGCGATGCACGCTGGAACGCGCATTGGTCTTGGTCAGGATGATCGCATCCGACGCACCGGACTGCGGCATGTGCCGCGCGGCCATGGTCTTGACCGAACGCGGCGCCACCGAGCGTTCGGCGCCACGCAGGATACCGAGACCAGAACCCGGCACAGCGCATAAAACGTCGTCGTCGCCCTGTTTGGTTACCGCATATTCGCGATAGCCGAGAAAGGTGAAATGGTCTTGCGTGAGCCAGCGCAGGAATTCCTGGCCTTCTTCGGGATGCGCCGTTTCGATGCCGGGTTTGCGTTTGCCGAAATCCTCGACGATGCCAAGCATCTTGTCACGGATCGATTTCCAGTCGGTCACACACGCACGCACATCTTCGAGCGCGGCCAGCGTATTGTTCTTGAGCTTGACCAGCGTCTCGGGTTCAGCACTGCGATCGACTTCGAAATGCATGACCGATTCGAGCTGGCCGCGCCCCGTGCCTTCGGTCGATAGCGCCAGCAAATGGCCGCCCGCGTCACGTTCGATCGCGAACAGCGGATGGATCACGCCATGCGTGCTGCGCTCGGCCTGATTGATCGCCATGCTGACCGAATCGACCAGAAACGGCATGTCGTCGGTGACGATTTCGATCACCGTGTGCGGGCAGGTCCAGCCCTGCTCGTCCATGCTCGGATTGAAAACGCGGATGCTTGGCTGTCCGGTCTTGCGCACGCGCAGGAAATCGAGCAGACCCAGCACCAGCGCGGCCCAGTCGTTCGGCGTACGCGCCGCGACATCTTCCTGCGGAATGCGCTTGAAAAACTGCGTGACGAAAATCTGCGCCTCGGCAAAACGCGGCGCGCTCAGGCGAGTTTTCAGCAGTTCAAGTACCACCTCGACGCGCGCGGCGGAGGTCGTGGTATCGATCGATTTTGTGCTCATGATTTCCCAGGCAAGCGGGTAATTTGAAGGGTGCCAAGGATACCGCCAGCGTGTGACCGGAATCTACGCGGCGGCCCTGACAAAAACGCCGAATGTGGCCGATTTGTTCGAGCCACATTCAGCGGGAGTAGCGAAACACCCGTCGCGCGAATCGACGACGGGTGCATGCATTGCCGCTTTATCTCAACGCAGACCAGTCTCGTTGCGCGCGATCACGAGGCGCTGGATCTCACTCGTACCTTCGTAAATCTCGGTGATTTTTGCATCACGGAAATAACGCTCCAGCGGCATTTCCTTCGAATAACCCATGCCGCCATGAATCTGCACGGCCTGATGCGTGATCCACATCGCGGCCTCGGACGAAAACAATTTCGCGCACGCCGCTTCGGTGCCGAAAC
>JANXUW010000379.1 GCA_025351985.1 Pseudolysobacter sp. | reverse complement strand
CTTCTTCGACAGCATTGATACTGCCGGTATCAGGGCAAGTACTGCCGATGGTGCCGCCAGCCTTGTTGAAGTCGTAGCAGACCTGCGAAATAACGATGTTGGCGTGGGGTGCAACGCCGCTCAGTATGTAGGCACCACCCTGGTAGATCGCGCCGCGATTGTTACCGGCCGAGGTGCTGGACGTGTGGCTGCCGTGACCATCCTGATCGTTGGCGCCCGGATTATCGTGCACCGCACTGGTATCGGCGGTTGCCACTGCATTGACGAAGTCCCACGAGCCGATCACCTTGTCGTTGCAAGGATCATGACCGGTTGCGTCGCCGGGATAATGGCCTGGGTTACACCAGCCAAAGTAATTGCCCTCGCCAAGCGGATTGGTGAACTGGTAGCTCGGACCACCGAGCGGATACCAAGGAAAATACTGCGGGCTTTCATAACCCGAGAAGGCAGGACTGCTGAAATTCAAGCCGGTATCGAGCATGCCGATAACCGCGCCTTCGCCCTTGTTGCCAATCGGCGCGGGATCGTTCCATACCGTCGGTGCGCCAATCAGCGCCATGCTGACGTTGGTTTTCAATTCGCTGTTGCGCGACGCCCTGACGTCGACCACGCCCGGCACTTTGCGCATCGCCTGTGCTTCTTGTGCCGTCAGGCGAATGGCAAAACCATTCAGTGCATAGCGATATTGCTGCTCTGCATTTAGCGGACGCTGCAACGCGGCAGAGGCGGCGCTGAGCACCGAACCTTGCTGTGCTGACAACTGGTTCGCATAACTCACCGCCTGTGGCGACTTGATATTCAACTTCGCGCTGCCGGGAATGGCGGTGCTGCTGCTGATCGCCGAACTGGTCCCGGCGTTGTTGGCGAGGCTGGCACTCGCAGGTGCTGCGTTCTGTGCAGCGGCGGAGGCTTCGGCACGCAGGTGTGTCGCCACCGATGGCTGGCCCAGACGCACGATATACAGTGCGCGATTCTGTGCGTCGGTTTGCGTGGTTTCGACCGTGGCAGAGCGTGGAATCTGCGGTCCTGATGATATTGCCACGGCACTTGCGGAAATTCCCGCGAGTGCCAATGCGGCTGTCAATTTTGTCAATCGTGTGTATTGCATGGATATCCCTCCAGACCCTGACCAAGAATCGCCACCAAGTGGCGCTCGACTTAACGACTAGCGATTTGCCCTTTCCGAAGTCCGTCAAACTTTCCCCTGCAAGCCAACTGATCCCAAGCTCTGCACGATGACCGCACGCCATCGCGACTGTAAATTTGTCCCCTACTATAGCGCTCAAGACCCGTTCAGGGCATGTGCAGTACGGCATTTAGTACCGGCACACACAATTTTTGTTGTAAGCGAATGTAACGACAGCGATGAACGAACTATTTTTCTGCCCGTGCGCGAGCGACAAGACTTACGCAAGGTGCTGCCAACTGTGGCATGACGGAGCTGCGGCACCGAATGCCGAAGCGCTCATGCGCTCGCGCTACAGCGCGTATGTATTGGGCTGGCAGACTTATCTGCTGGAGACGTGGCATCCGAGCACGCGGCCGATTTCTCTCGAAGTCGACCAACGCAATTCGCCGAAGTGGTTGGGACTCGAAATAAAGCGCCATCAGCAAACCGGGCCGGCCACAGCGCTGGTGGAATTTGTCGCACGTTATCGAGAGGGTGGTGGTAGCGCGCAACGATTGCACGAGATCAGTCGCTTCGTGCAAGAGAATGGACGGTGGTATTACCTTGGTGGCACGTTCCGGTGAATGAATCTGCAACTCCGCAGTCCAGCGGCATAACCTGAGCGCGACTAGAGCATCAGCTACGGCTACTAGGCCAACGGCTGCGGCCCGCACGCGGCCTCGAGCATCAGCGCGGTGGCAGCATGACGTGGGGCTACAGCGCGCTGGGCGAGCGCGACTACGAACTGACCAGCAATCCGAACGAACGTTACTTCGTCGGTGATGACTTCCGCGTGGTGACGGGAGCCGGTGGCGTCACGCGCCACGAGCTCGGCCCGGTGACGGTGCTGCGCACCGGCGGCGTGGACACGGTGGCCCCGGTGCTGCACGACCGGCTGGGTTCGGTGATCAACGTGACCAACGGCGGCGTGCAGTCGATCGTCGAATACGACGTCTACGGCAAGCCGAGAAACGGCAACATGTCGGACCGCACCCCGGCAACGCTGGCGATCCCGAACTTCCTGTTCGGCTTCACCGGTCACGAGCACGCCGACACGGTGCAGCTGATCCACATGAAGGGCCGCATCTTCGACTACAACCTGGGCCGGTTCCTGAGCGTGGATCCGATCATCGGCAATCCGCTGAGCAGCCAGAGCATCAATCCGTATTCCTACATCGGGAATAACCCGCTGAGTGGGACCGATCCGACCGGGTATATCGCGCACTGCATGGGCAATGCGGTGTGCCAGGCGCAGGACGACGCCCAGTTCCTGGGTGGGGAGGCTGGCAAGCTCAAAAACTCATTGACCTATGGCGGCATGCCAGCTGGCGAGGGAATCGGGAGCAATGGGTTTTTGCGTCAAAATGCGTACAGCATTGCGCAGATTGCGACGGTAAGCATTGGGGACATCAAGGATTACGCTCACGATCCGAATGGCAATGAATCGAGTGCTGCATACAACGGTAGCTTTAGCGCCACGCCGCCATCAGTACATGATCAAATTCAGGATCTTTCTAATACGTTAGGAGCCTCTGGAAATTACAGTGCAGCATTTGGAGTGCGAATATTAGATGATTTTCTCGGCGACGTAGGAGGCATTCGCGGCGTTGGCGTCGGCGGC
>JANXUW010000362.1 GCA_025351985.1 Pseudolysobacter sp. | reverse complement strand
CCCCTGCAAAATGCTCCTGCCGCGATCGATACCCGAATGAATTTCCTCACGCTGTGGTTCCATAAAATGGGTTCGCCGCCCACATTCTACCGCGTCGCCGGGCGCGGGTTGCCATGGCTGTATGTAGTCACGCTCGCGCTCGGCGCATGGGGCCTCTACGACGGCCTGTTTCTGGCACCGGCGGATTACCAGCAAGGCGATTCGTATCGCATCATGTTCGTGCATGTGCCGTGCGCATGGATGAGTTTGTTCGCCTACGGTTTCATGGCGCTGAACGGTTTTATCGCCCTGGTGTGGCGCATCAAGCTCAGCGAAGTGCTGGCGATGGCCAGCGCGCCGGTCGGTGCTGCATTCACCTTCATCACGCTGGTCACCGGATCACTCTGGGGCAAGCCGATGTGGGGCACGTGGTGGACTTGGGATGCGCGCCTCACTTCCGAACTCGTATTGCTGTTTTTGTATCTCGGCGTGCTCGGTCTGTACAACGCGATCGAGGACAAACGCCAGGCCGCCCGCGCGGCGGCGTTTCTCGCCTTGATCGGCGTGGTCAACGTACCGATCGTGCATTTTTCGGTGCAATGGTGGAACACGCTGCATCAAGGTTCGACCGTGCGGTTGTTCGGCCCATCGCATATCGATGCCAGCATGCTAACGCCGTTATTGCTGATGGCTGCAGCGACGCATCTGTATTTTTTCGCGAGTGTGCTCGCGCGTTCGCGCGTGGCGTTGATCGAGCTCGAGTCGGGCAAGGATTGGGTACGTCAATTGGTGCAGTCATCAGCGTCGAACGCGGGCGAAAATTTCGAGGAACGTGGCAATGTCTGATGTGCTCGCGATGGGCGGTTATGCCAACTACGTCTGGATTTCGTTCGCGCTGTTCGTGTTCGTGCTGTTGCTCGATGCGCTCGCGCCACTGCTGCGTCGACGCCAATTGTTGATCCATTTGCGCGGCCAGTTCCGGCGCCAGCAAGCGCGCAGGAACAGCGCATGACGCCGACTCGCAAACGTCGCCTGATCGTCATCAGCCTCGTGCTCGGTGCGGTTTGTGTCGCAACCGGTTTGACCGTGATGGCGCTGCAGGAAAACATGACCTACCTGTATTCGCCCAGCGAAATCCGCACCCAGCATTTGCCGAACGGCTCCAACTTTCGCCTCGGTGGTGTGGTGCTGGAAAATTCGCTGCAGCGCGATACGTCGTCGCTAAAAATTGATTTCGTCGTCACCGATCGTTTCAACACGCAACCGGTCGAATACACCGGCATCCTGCCCGACCTGTTCCGCGAAGGGCAAAGCATCATCGCGCAAGGCAAAATCGACGCGAACGGAAAATTCGTCGCAACCCAGGTGCTTGCCAAACACGACGAAACCTATATGCCGAAGGAAGTCGCCGATGCCATCGCTAAAGCCAAGACCGCGAATGCCGCGGGTGGAAAACCGAGTGGTACGCAATGATTCCTGAGCTCGGTCAATTTGCACTGATCCTCGCGCTACTGCTCGCGATCACACAATGCATTCTGCCGATCATTGGCGCGGCATTGCAGAATCGCGCGCTGATGGCAGTGGCGCGTCCGGCAGTTGCCGGCCAGGCAATATTCGTCGGACTCGCGTTTGCGATTTTGACTTACGCATTTCTCACGCAGGATTTTTCGGTCGCCTACGTCGCGCAGAATTCCAATTCGTTGCTGCCGTGGTATTACCGATTTTCAGCGGTGTGGGGCGCGCACGAAGGATCGCTGTTGTTGTGGTTGCTGATCCTCAATATCTGGACCGTGGCGGTGGCCGCATTCAGCCGCAAACTGCCGCAGGATTTCATCGCGCGTGTGCTCGGCGTGATGGGATTCATCAGCCTCGGCTTTCTGCTGTTCACCTTGTTGACGTCGAATCCGTTCGCGCGTGCGTTGCCGATCCCGCTCGATGGCAACGACCTCAATCCGGTGCTGCAGGATCCCGGCCTGATCATGCATCCGCCGATGCTATACACCGGTTATGTCGGATTCTCGGTGGCGTTCGCGTTTGCGATCGCCGCGCTGCTCGGCGGTGAACTCGATACACGCTGGGTGCGCTGGGCGCGGCCGTGGACGAATATCGCGTGGGCGTTTCTCACGCTCGGCATCGCGCTCGGCAGTTGGTGGGCGTATTACGTGCTCGGCTGGGGCGGCTGGTGGTTCTGGGATCCGGTCGAGAACGCCTCGTTCATGCCGTGGCTGGTCGGCACAGCGTTGATCCATTCGCAAGCCGTGACGGAAAAACGCGGCTCGTTTCGCGCATGGACTTTGTTGCTCGCGATCTTTGCATTCTCGTTGTCGCTGCTCGGCACGTTCCTCGTGCGCTCGGGCGTGCTGACGTCGGTGCACGCGTTTGCGAGCGACCCGAAACGTGGCCTGTTTATCCTGGTTTTTCTCGGGGCCGTGGTCGGCGGTTCGCTGCTGATCTACGCGATTCGCGCGCCGAAAG
>JANXUW010000359.1 GCA_025351985.1 Pseudolysobacter sp. | reverse complement strand
ATCGTCCGCCGCGCCTGCGGATGCGGCAACGGCTACGTCCGAGCTCGATACCATTTCGGTGGTTTCCGAAGGCAGCACACGTCAGGTGCAGACGGTCGGTCGCGAGGAAATCAAGAAAGCCGCGCTCGGCACCAGCCCGCTCAAGGTGCTCGACAAATTGCCCGGCGTGTATTTCGAATCGGCCGATGCGTGGGGCACGTACGAGTGGTCGCAGCGCATCACGTTTCGCGGTTTCAATCGTCAGCAGTTGGGTTATACGCTCGACGATATTCCGCTCGGTAACGGCGCGTATTCGACCGACAACGGGCTGTCGGTGAACCGTTCCATCCTCGCCGAAAATATTCGCAGCATCGAGATCGCCCAAGGCGGCGGCGCGCTCGGCATGCCATCCAGCAACAATCTCGGCGGCACCATTGCGGTACACACCGACGATCCCAACAAGGACGCCGGCGTGCGCATTTCGCAAGGCTTCGGCAGCAATGATGCACGGCGCAGTTTCATCCGCGCCGATACCGGCGAGATCAACGGTTTCAGCGCGTATCTGGCCGGCGCGAGCACGGAGAGCGAGAAGTGGCGCGGCGATGGCGCGCAGGATCAGAGCATGCTCAACGCCAAGGTCGTCTATCAGTGGGGCGGCAACAAGATCAGCGCGTTTGTCGATATCGCCAATCGCGACGAAACCGATTATCAGGATCTGTCGCTGGATCTGATCAAGCGCGATGGCTACCGCTGGGACAACTTTCAGCCGAATTGGGCCGCTGCGGTGCAGGCGGCGAACTACTATTTGCACAATCCGGATCATGTCGGCACCGCGCCGGCCGGCACCACCAGCGTGGATGATGCGTATTACAGTGCGCGCGGCATTCGTCACGACGATCTGATCGGCGTGAAAGGCGAGTTCGCGCTGAGCGACAACATCTCGTTGCGCACCACGCTTTACAACCACAAGGATAAAGGCCAAGGCCACTGGTTCACGCCGTATCAGGTATCGCCCGATGGCACGCCGATTTCGCTGCGTGTGTCGGATTATCGGCTTGAGCGCAACGGCGCGGTAACGGCGTTGAATTTCGATTTTGGTGCGCATGCCATCGAAGCGGGTTTCTGGTACGAACAGGCCAACAACAACGATACCCGTGGCTACATCGCGCTGAGCGGCCCGCTCGACGATACGCATTTCTACACCAATTTTTTCGCCACGCAATTCCAGCAACGATTCAGCACCGAGACCAAACAGGCCTATATCCAGGACACCTGGACCCTGCTCAACGACAAGCTGAAAATCAACTACGGTTTCAAGGCGCAGAACATCAGTACCGACGGCGTGTCGGTGAGCGGTACGCGCGGCGCCGGCACGCTCAAAGCCGACGACAATTTCCTGCCGCAGATCGGCGCGAGCTACAAGTTCAGCGAGCACGAAGATGTGTTCGCCAACTACAACAAAAATCAGTCGGCATTCACGCCGGGCCTGGCCGGGCCGTGGTCGGCTAGCGCCGCCGCTTTCACCGCCGCGCAGCCGACCCTGAAACCCGAGCAATCCACTTCGTTCGAAGCCGGGGTGCGCAGCACGCATGAGACGTATCAGGCCTCGGCCACGGTGTACAACGCCGAGTTCAGCAATCGCCTGTTGCTGATCTCGCCGTGCCCGGGTATCCAGAGTTGCGCGACCCAGTTTGCCAACGTCGGCAAGGTGCGCAATCAGGGGATCGAGCTGGCGTTATTGTGGAAGCCGATCGAATCGCTGAGCTGGCTGAATTCGTTCGCCTACAACGACTCGAAATATCGTTCCAACTATTTCAACGGCGAGCTCGTCCAGATCGCCGGAAAACAAGTGGTCGACGCGCCGAAAAAATTGTTCTCGAGTTCGCTCGATTATCGTTTCCTCGATGGCTTCAGCGCCAATCTCAGCGCCAAATATACCGACAAGCGTTATTACACGTATCTCAACGATCAAACCATTCCGAGTTACTGGATGTTCGATGCGGCGCTGAGCTACGAGCGTACCGATCTGAGCTGGAGCAAGGACATGCGCATAAGCCTCGGCGTGAGCAACCTCGCCAACAAGAACTACATCGCCACGGTCGGCACGAATGGTTTTGCCAAGGACGATTCGACCGGCACATTCGCCACCCTGCTTTCCGGCGCACCGCGACAGGTTTTTGCCTCGATCGATCTGCGCTGGTAATTCGTTCCACACGCATCACGCATGGTCGCCGTTCCTCCAGGCGGCAGCCATGCGTCGATGCGTGTCATCGGCTCGTATCAAAACAGGATTGCCATGAAACACCGCTCACGTTTTTTCTGCCTGCTCGCGCTGTGTCTGCCACTTGTCGCACACGCGACACAACACACACCGGTACTGCTGATTTCGCTGGACGGTTTGCGTCCCGGCGATGTACTCGACGCCGAGCAGCGCGGATTGAAAATTCCGACCCTGCGGCGCTTCCTCAGCGAAGGCAGTTACGCCAACGCGGTGCATGGCGTCACGCCGACGCTGACTTATCCGAGCCACACCACGCTGATTACGGGCGTATCGCCGGCGAAGCACGGCATCGTCAGCAATCTGACGTTCGATCCGACCCTGAAAAATCAGATCGGTTGGGCCTGGTATGCCGAGGATATTCGCGTGCCGACGTTGTGGGATGCGGCACATCGGGCCGGCCTGCGCACCGCCAACGAACATTGGCCGGTGAGTGTCGGCGCGCAGGTTGATTTCAACCTGCCGCAAATCTGGCGCAGCGGCATGCCGGATGACAGAAAACTGCTCAAGGCGTTGGCCACGCCGGGCCTGCTCGACAACATGGAGCACGAGCTCGGCCCGTATGCCGATGGCATCGACGAGAGCATCGAAGGCGATGAAAATCGTGCGCGTTTTGCGGTGCGTTTGATCGAGGCCAAACATCCGCAATTCATGACCGCGTATTTCACCGCGCTGGATCATCAACAACATTTATCCGGGCCGGATACACCGGCCGCGCACGCCACGCTGGAACGCCTCGACAGCATCGTCGCTGCGCTGATAATCGCCGCGCGCAAGGCCGATCCACACAGCGTGATCTGCATCGTTTCCGATCACGGTTTTGCGCCGCTGCATCACGATGTGAATCTGTTCGCGGCGTTTGCCGATGCCGGTCTGTTGCGCTTCGATGCGAGCGGCCAGATCAGCGGCTGGGATGCCGCCCCTTGGTACAACGCCGGTGCCGCGGCGATCGTGCTGCGTGATCCGAAAGATACGGCGGTGCGCCAGCGGGTTGTGAGCTTGCTCGACAAGTTGCGCGGCAATGCCGAGCTCGGCATCGATCGTGTGCTCGATCGCGAACAGATCGCCGCGCTCGGTGGTAATCCGCAGGCCGATTATTGGCTCGATTTCAAACTCGATTACGAGATGGGCCCCGATCCGAAAGCACCGCTACTGAGTGCCAGCCGCTATCTCGGCATGCACGGATATCGCGCCGATTTGCCGGAAATGCAGTCGACGTTTCTGATCAGCGGTGCGGGCATTCCGGCGGCGCATGCGTTGGGCCAGATCGATATGCGCGATATCGCGCCGACGCTGGCGAAGTTGCTCGGCGTGAGCCTGCCGAGCGCCGAAGGCAAACCGGTGTTCTGAGAACGTTCGCTGCATGCGCTCCGATTAGCGGGAGCGCATGCGGTGAATCAGGCAGCGAGGCCGTAACTGCGCAGCAACGCGTCGGCGTCCGGCGCGCGACCGCGGAATTCGATGAACGATTCCAGCGCCGGGCGCGAGCCGCCAACGGCAAGGATGCTGCGGCGAAATGCGGCGCCGGTGGCGGCGTCGAAAACACCGGCCTGCTCGAAGCGCGAGAACGCATCAGCGGACAAAACTTCGGCCCACAGATAACTGTAATAACCGGCCGAATATCCGCCGGAAAAAATATGCGTGAAACTGTGCGCCATGCGCTGCCACGATGGCGGCTGGATCACCGCGACTTCGCGGCGCACGTCACGCGCGAGTTCCTGCACGCGAGCGCCGCGCGCCGGATCGAATTCCAGATGCAGGCGGAAATCGAACAGCGCAAATTCGAGCTGGCGCACGAGGAACAGCGCCGCCTGGAAATGTCGCGCCGCTTGCATGCGCGCGAACAAGGCATCAGGCAGTTTTTCGCCGCTTTGGTAATGCCGCGCGAACAGATCAAGAGCGTCGCGTTGCCACGCAAAATTCTCCATGAACTGGCTCGGCAACTCGACCGCATCCCACTCCACGCCGGCAATGCCGGAGACGCCCGGATAATCGACTTCGGTCAGCAGATGGTGCAGGCCGTGACCGAATTCGTGGAACAGCGTGATCACATCGTCGTGGGTCAGCAGGGCCGGTGCGTCAGCCGTTGGCGGCGCAAAATTGCAGGTCAGGTACGCGATCGGCAACTGCACCGACGCGCCGTTGCGAAAACGCGTGCGACAGACATCCATCCACGCGCCGCCGCGTTTCGCGCTGCGTGCGAACAGATCGACATACGCGCCGGCGATGATATTTTCGTGCGCATCGAGCACGTCGTAAAAACGCACGTCGGCATGCCATACGTCGATACCACTGCGCTCACGCAAACTCACGCCGAACACGCGCTGCGTAATCGCAAACAAACCATCCATCACCGCGGGCAGCGGGAAAAACGGCTTCAATTCTTCCTCGCTTAGATCGAAGCGCTGCAGCCGCAATTTCTCCGAAGCGTAGGCGACGTCCCACGGTTGCAAATCGTTAATTCCCAGCGCGCTTGCGGCGAAGCTACGCAGCTCCGACAATTCTTTTTCCGCGACGGGCTTGGCGCGCGTGACCAGATCTTGCAGGAAATCCAGCACCGCCTGCGGCGTCGGCGCCATCTTGGTGGCGAGCGATTCTTCCGCGGCGTTGGCAAAGTCGAGCAACTGCGCGGCTTCGTGGCGCAACGCGAGAATTTGTTCGATGCGCGCGGTATTGTCGAAACGTCCGGCGTGCGGACCCTGCTCGGAAGCGCGCGTATTGGCCGCGGTGTAAACGCGTTCGCGCAAGCCGCGGTCGTCGGCGTAGGTCATCACCGCCTGCACGCTGGGCTGCTTCAAGGTGATACGCCAGCCGTCGATTTTTTCTTCCTCGGCATACGCGCGCAACACCGCCAAACCCGACGGCGGAATGCCGGCAAGCGCGGCCGCATCCGCGATGTTTTCGCCCCACGCATCGGTCGCATCGAGCACGGCTTCCTCGAACTCGGTGCCAAGCTTGGCGAGTTCGTTGGCGATCACCTTGAAGCGACTGCGCGCGGGTTCTTCGAGCGCGACGCCGGACAGTTTGAAATCACGCAAGGCATCGTCGGTCAGGCGTTGCGCGGCGCGATCGAGGCTTTTGAAATCGGCACGGTCGGCGACCGCTTTCACCGCCGCATACAAATCGCGATTCTGGCCGAGCTCGGCCGCATGCTCGGTGATCTTTTCCAGCGCTGCGGTGTAGGCCTTGCGCAAGGCGTCGGAATCCTTCACCGAATGCAGATGCGACACCGGCGACCACGCGCGGCTCAGGCGATCTTCAAGCTGCTCCTGCAACAGCATCACGCTGACGAAATCGCGCGGCGCATTGCTCGCCAGCAGCGTATCGATCTGTATGCTGTAGTCGGCGAGGATGGTATCGATGGCCGGCGCGACGTGTTCCGGCAGGATCGCCGAAAACGCGGGCAAAGTGGCTTCGCTGAGTAACGGGTTCGCTGTGGACATGACGATTTTCGCGCTGAGGAGTGCTTCAAGGTGGAGCGTGACGCGCGGAAAATCAAGCATCCGTGTCCATCAAACCCCGCCCGGCAAAGGCATCATCGGCCACGCAATTGTGCAAACGCATTTGAGTCGGTCAAGCGCCACGCACTACACTGCGGAATCTGAAAGCCCGCGTCGGATATTTCGCTGGCGAGCATCCAACGAGCGCCGCCGGTGAGCGAAATACCCGATCCGATCGATCCGTTTTCCGTGCGCGACCTGTTGCGCCGCCTGCCGATTTTCAGCGGCCTCGACGAACCCGCGCTGGCCGCGCTCGAACAAAAACTCGAATGGTTCAGCCTGCCCGGTGGTGCTGCGTTGTTCAACATCGGCGATCGTTCGGATGCCATGTACGTGCTGAAAAACGGCAGCCTCGGCGTGTTCGGTCACGATGCGAAAGATCTGCTGCAGCGGATCGCGGTGATCGCAGCCGGCGAAACCGTCGGCGAGGTCGGCTTGATTGCCGATCAGCCGCGCCATGTTTCGGTGCGGGCGTTGCGCGATTCGGAATTGCTGCGCTTGGCGCGCGCCGATGTCGAGGATCTGCTGGCGCGTTATCCCCAAGCAATGTGGTCCTCGGTGCGTGTGGCGATGCAGCGCGTGCTGGCGCATCGCACGCATCAACCTTCCGCGCCACGCACGTTTGCGTTGTTGCCGCACGATACGGGGGTCGATGCGCGCGCATTCGCCGAGGAATTGCGCAGCGCGCTGAGCGGTTTCGGCGCATGCGTGGTGGTCGATGCTGAGCAGGCGCGACACCAGCTCAGCGAGTGGTTCGGCGCGCTCGAATCGCGCGTGCAATATGTGATTTATCTGGCGGATGCGACCTCGGACGAATGGCGCGCGTTGTGCGTGCGCCAGGCCGATTGCCTGTTGCTGCTGGCAAATGCCGCGAGTGCCGCCAGCGCGTGGCCGGAAGGTGCGTGCGAGGATGCCGAGCAG
>JANXUW010000318.1 GCA_025351985.1 Pseudolysobacter sp. | reverse complement strand
ATTCGTTCGCCTGACCGGCTGCCCGTTGCGCTGCACGTGGTGCGATACCGAATATGCGTTTCATGGCGGCGGCTGGCGCGGTATCGACGACATCGTGAAAGAGGTCGCCACGCATAAGACCCGTCATGTGTGCGTTACCGGCGGCGAGCCGCTGGCGCAGAAACGCTGCCTGACTTTGTTGCAGCGGCTGTGCGACGCCGGCCACGAAGTGTCGCTGGAAACCAGTGGTGCGCTCGATATTTCGCAGGTTGATCCGCGCGTGATCAAGGTGGTGGACTTGAAAGCGCCGGGCTCGGGCGAACACAAGCGCAATCGCTGGCAAAACATTCCGCTGCTCAAACCAGCGGATCAGATCAAGTTCGTGCTGGCCGATCGCGCCGATTACGACTGGGCCTGCGCCGCGCTGACCGAGCACAGACTGCACGAGCGCTGCGAAGTATTGTATTCACCGGTGCACGGTAGCCTTGCGCCGCGCGAACTGGCCGAGTGGATTCTCGCCGATCGCTTGCCGGTGCGCATGCAAATGCAGTTGCACAAGCTGTTGTGGGGCGATGTGCCGGGGCATTGATTTGTGGCATGGATTCTCGATGCGCAACATTTTCCGTCCGGCATGCCTGCCTCGCTGTTGAAAACCTCGCGCAGGCACGAATCGCGCTCTCTTGTTACCCGCATCAAGAACTGGATTCCCGCCTGCGCGGGAATGACGGATTACTTCTTAATTTCGCTATGAGATCCGCGTCGTCATGACTCAACCCGCTTCCCGTCAACGCGCCGTCGTCCTCGTTTCGGGCGGTATGGATTCCGCCGTGGTTCTCGCCCTTGCGCGCGAACAGGGCTTCGATTGCTACGCACTGAGCGTCGCCTACGGACAGCGTCATTCTTCCGAACTCGAAGCCGCTGCCCGCGTATCACAAGCGCTCGGCGCGATCACGCATAAAGTGGTCGTGGTCGATCTGCGCGCGATCGGCGGCTCGGCGCTCACGGCAGATATCGACGTGCCCGAACAGGGCGGCGCCGGTATCCCGGTGACCTACGTGCCGGCGCGTAATACCATCATGCTGTCGATCGCGCTCGGCTGGGCCGAAGTGCTCGGTGCCGATGAAATTTATTGCGGCGTCAACGCGGTCGATTATTCCGGCTATCCGGATTGTCGTCCGGCGTTTATCGAAGCGTTCGAACGTCTCGGCAATCTCGCCACCAAAGCCGGTGTCGAAGGCCATGCCCTGCATGTGCGCGCGCCGCTGATGCGCATGAGCAAAGCCGATATCGTGCGCGAAGGCACGCGCCTGAACGTCGATTTTGCCGCCACCGTATCCTGTTACAACGCCGATACGACGGGTCGCGCTTGCGCGCATTGCGACGCCTGCCGCCTGCGCGCCGACGGCTTCGATGCCGCTGGCGTAAGCGATCCCACGCATTACGTCTAGCCAGCCAGTTCGCGCATGCTGCGTTGATTGCAGAGCGCACATGCGGATCGAAATGCGGCTTATCTTGGCCGATGTAACTCCGGTGTCGCCGAAAAGAATCCCGTGATCCACCGGGCGAAGTGCTTGCCGCAGCGTTTTTTACTTGTCAGCGCACGCATCTTGCCCTACACTTCGCAGCCCGCAATTCCCGCCGTTGAGATCCACCGTCACGGCGTTCTGCAAGCAGCTTGGGCCGTTAGCTCAGTTGGTAGAGCAGCGGACTTTTAATCCGTTGGTCGATGGTTCGAATCCATCACGGCCCACCATATATATCAACCGCTTGCGTGTGCTTACGCAGTCTCAAATTTCTTGCAGGGACATCCTCAGGGACACGCTGCGATTGTTCTTTCATGTTGTGCTACATTGAGTCGCGAGCCTGAACGGCCATGACCACGTGACTCTATGACGGCTCAACTTCCAGCTTCGAAATTTAACGACGTGCTACACGATGCGATGGCTGAGCTAGGTCGTTGGCCAAACGTAAATCAGCTAGTATTAAAAAGAATTGAGCGCGACGCGTTATCGTTACGAACGAACAACGTTGACGTGTCTGGAAGTTTAGAAATTTCTGGAATCTGCGCGGCAGCGCTCGGTGATCCATCGAAGGCAATGGAGTGTGCGCGAAAGGTTCGCTTTTCCTCCGGTGAAGATCATCTCAGCGCCTTGAGAATTGCTAGGGCGCTTTCCATGGTGGGATGGAATGAAGAAGCAAACCAGATTGCAGATGTATCGCTTGAGGGGTACGTGGGTGACATCGAAGTCGCTGATGCTGCGGCACTAGTATTTATGAACTCGGGGCGAGTTGTGAAAGCGAGTCGTCTGTTGGGTGGTAGAGTAACGTTGAGTGCGCTCTCAAATAATTTTCATAGCCCGGAAGCCAGCAGCATGATCGACCAGGTTCTTGCTTGCGCAAATTGGACTCAAGAAGATATTGAGAATCCTCTTCGATTCGTGCGTCTATTTCTGCGCGAGAAAATGGTTTTGCTGCACGATGTCGTTTCGAAGATCGGGGGAATTGAAGCCGGTGCTGCGCCTCGCCTCATCAGTGAATTCTCTGTTGCCATGAATCCTGAACTGGCCGTGGCAATGGAAGCGGATCTATACGCGGCGCTCGCCGAGAAAAATTTCCCCGCGGAAACAAGCGGCTTTCTAGTTGTGATGCTTTCTGCTGCACATCATTCGGTGGGTCACTAATGCCGGTCAGCGCAAAGGAAATAATGGACTGCGCTCGCAGACTTGCGGATCTCGATGATGAGGCTGATCGCCGGGCATCGGCGAGTCGTGCCTATTACTCCGCATTCCATGCCTTATGCCCACTTGTTTCTATGCTGCCTGCCACGTCTACAGCAGCGAAGACTGCGTCATATCTAACGCATGGAGAGGCTCTCGCCAGGCTTGCGGATTGGAAACCTAGCGGGAACACGGCTTGCCTCAAGAAATTGGGGACTTCCGCCGGCGTTGCCACACGCCAGATGCGGGCATGCCGAGAAACTAGGGAGCTCGCTGACTACGATTTGGAAAATGAACTACCGGCTTCGGCTTTGAAGCAGCATCTCTTGCGGAGTAGTGATGTTTTTAAATTCGCTATTCAAGCAATTAACGAAGTTGAGCGTGCAGCTACGGCTGCATGAGTTATCAAGCGATTATAGATATATAGGCAGATTATCGTCGCGACCGTCCCTGGTCGCATCGCCTGAGCTTTACGCTGCGTCGGCGCCATCCTGAACTGCGGGGTCATTGCTGGCGCGCTCGTCCGCCATTTCCGCGAGAGCTTTATCCGTTCCGTCGATGATGCTGAGATACATGGCGATGCCATTGTCGTAAGCGTCGCGGATGAAGCAAACCGCGTCTGCTTCGTCGAAGCTCGCTGCTCGCTGCTCGTATACCTGCCGCGATCCGGGTCAATATATCTTTCAATAATTCGCGCGGCGGATGCGTCACGATGAGTGCGGATATCACGACGCCCATGCGCCTTGCGAAGAAGCGGGAAGTCACCTACTCCTTCCTCTTTGCGCGTCCCGATGGCGATCAACTCGCCGAAATCGGCGAACTCCTCACGGCGGAGCGCATCCGGCCAGTGATCGACAAGGTATTCCCTTTCGAGCAGGCGAAGGAAGCCCTCGAGTACCTTGCCCAGGGACGCGCCAAGGGCAAGGTCGTTGTCAAGGTTCGATAGAAGAAAATGCCTCGTCGAGATCGAACGGCGTTTGCTTGCCGGAGCATTGCCATGTGATCTCGCAGCGAGGTATCTTCACGCCGATACTATTGCCTGACGTAGTAATCTGACCCCCTCGAATTCTTCTGGATTGAGGCAGGTGATAACGCGCTGAATAGCCGCGACGTGCATCCACCGTCTTCAATCTGTTTGACTGGGTGGACTGTAGTGAAATCAGGCATGAGACGTACTCGCAAAATTTTGATCGGCATCGGTGGTGGCCTGGTTTTGCTGTTGATCGTGGCCTGGATCGCGATCGCAAGCTACGACTGGAATCGCGCCAAACCATGGCTGACTGAAACCGTTGGTCATGCGATTGGCCGCAGCGTAACCATCGATGGCGATCTGCGTGTGAGCTGGCAACGCGATCCGGAGTTGCGTGGTTGGCGCGCGTGGATTCCGGGCATGCGCGTGAGCGCCGCCGATGTCACGGTGGGCAATGCCGAGTGGGCCAAGACGCCTACGTTCGCGACACTGAAAGGCATCGAGTTCGATCTCAGTGTGCTGCCGCTGCTGCTGCACACCGTGTCGATTCCATCGATGCGTTTTATCGAGCCGAGCGCGCATTTCGAGCGTTTGGCCGATGGCCGCGACAACTGGACGATTGCCGCGAGCGATGACAAGACGCCATCGCCGTGGCAGCTCGACCTCGGTCGCATCGCGTTCGACCAGGGCGAGTTCACCGTGCTCGATCGGCAGAATACACTCGACGCTAAACTGCATGTCGAAACGCTGAAGGCGTCGATGGCATTCGATGACATCGTCGCGCAGCAGCAAGCGACATCGCGCCAGGAAGCGACCTTGCGCGTCGGCGCCGACGGCGTAAAAAAACTTGCGGCCCGCGCCGACAAACAAGCCGAACCGGCGCGCGCCGATACCTCCGCCGTGCAACGTTATGGCTTCAGCGTGAAGGTCGAAGGAACGTTCAAGGGCTTGCCAGTGCATGGCATTGGCAAGATTGGCGGCGTGCTCGCGCTGAAACATACTGATCGCCCGTTCCCGTTGCATGCCGATGTGCGCATCGGCGATACGCGCATCGCCTTCGTCGGCACGCTGACCGATCCGACCGATCTCGATGCGCTTGACCTGCGGCTCTGGTTGTCCGGGAAAAGTCTCGCGCAACTCTACGATATTCTCAAAATCACCTTGCCCGATTCGCCGCCGTACGCAACTGAGGGACATCTGATCGGGCGATTCACCGCACACGACAAAAAGCTGCGCTACGAAAATTTCTCGGCACGCGTCGGTGGCAGCGATCTCGGTGGTGATCTCCTTTATGAAACGAAGTCGCCGCGACCGTTGCTGTCGGGGAAAGTGGAATCCGACCTGCTGCAGTTCCGCGATCTTGCGCCGCTGATCGGCGCGGGTCCGGTGCGGAGCGAAACGTCGGATAAAGATGCGCCGGCGCAGCCTGCCGGCAAGGTTTTGCCAGTGGAACCGTTCCGCCCCGAGCGCTGGCAGAAGATGGATGCGGACGTGCGCTTTACCGGCGATCGCGTGTTTCGCGACGCCGAATTGCCGATCCACAAGGTCGATACGCGCATCGTCATGGACAACGCCGTGCTGTCGCTCGATCCGCTGAAGTTCCGACTGGCGTTTGGCGATGTGACATCCAGTTTGCGCATGGACGGCCGTACCGCACCGATCAAGGCTGCGCTGAAATTGAGCGCGCGCGGCATGCAACTCGCGCGCATGATTCCCGCCGCGCAGGCGACCAATATAAAGCTCGGCCAGGCCAATGCCGAGGCGAATCTGCAAGCCAGCGGCGATTCGGTCTCGGCGCTGCTCGGCGTGGCCAGTGGCGAACTGAAACTGGTGCTGGATCGCGGCACGATCAGCAAGGCCTTGGTCGAGACGGCGGGATTGAATGTGCCGAACATCATCGTCGCCAAATTGTTCGGCGACAAACAGGTCGATATCAATTGCGCCGCGGCAGATTTTGTCGCGACCGATGGCGTGCTCGACGCGCGACTGTTTCTGATCGATACCGACATCGCCGCGATTGATGTCACCGGCAAAATCAATCTCGCCAGCGAGCAGCTCGATCTCACCGTGCATCCGAACAGCAAAGGATTGCGTTTGCTATCGTTGCGCTCGCCGATTCATGTACAAGGGCCGTTCAAGCAGCCGGACGTCAGCATCGACAAGGGCGCGCTGATTCTGCGCGGTGCGGGTGCGGTGGTGCTTGGTGTGATTGCCGCGCCGGTCGCCGCATTGTTGCCGCTCACTTCCGCGAACATCGGCGGCGACGACGACGACAATCGCTGTACGCCCGTGCTCGCACAAATGCAGCACGCCGCGACGGCGCCGAACACGCGGAAAGCACCAACAAAAAAGGAGTAACCGGATGCTGCGTTATACCACTCCCGCGGATTTCGATGCGATCCTCGCGCTGAATGCCGAGTCGGTACATTTTCTGAGTGCGCTCGATGCGCCACGCCTCGCGCGCCTGCACGGGTTTTCCGCGTATGACAAGGTGGTGCAGAACCCGGGAAAAGATGTCGCGGCATTCCTGCTCGCATTTCGCGAAGGGGTGGATTACGACAGCCCGAACTATCGCTGGTTTGCCGAGCGCTACGAGTCGTTTGTTTATATCGATCGTGTGGTGATCGCCGCAGACGCGAGAGGCAGCGGTATCGCCGCAATGTTGTATGCGGACCTGTTCGAATTTGCGCGCGGCGAAGGCGTGACGATGGTGGTGTGCGAGTTCGATCTCGATCCGCCGAACCCTGCATCGCAGCGTTTTCACGAGCGCCAGGGATTTCGCGAAGTCGGCACGCAGCAGTTGCACGGCGGAAAAAAGCGCGTGTCGCTGCAGGTCAGGGAAATTTCCTAATCGCTGGCGGGCGCAGCGTTGCTGGAGTTGCGCAGCGCGGTTGCAGGATCAGCAATATTGCGACGCAGGTCGCGCAGTGCGGCGCTATCCGCCGGATAAGCGCGCGCCGCGCGTTCGATCGCTTCGCCCCACCAAGGTTTCGCCGCTGCTGCATCGTCGAGCGCATAACGCAGTAGACCGAGCTGATACAGATTCTGCACGATCGCGGGATTGTCGGGATCGAGCTTCGCGCGACGGATCTTCAGCGCCTCTTCGGCATCGCGCACTGCTTCAGCGTAACGCTGCAATCCAAGCAAGGCCTGGCTGCGCGAGGCGAGGGAATCGGCGAGTTCGGGATGATCTGCTGCGAGCGCGTGTCGCCGCAATGCCAGTGCATGATCGAAACGAATCAGCGCCGCGGCAAAATTGCCGCGCCTGAGTTCGAGTTCACCGGCATTGTTTTCCGGAAACGCAACGTAGGCATGATTGTCGCCCAGCGCAGCGCGATATGCGCGGTCAGCGGTGGCGTAATGCTGCAGCGCCTGATCGTATTTGCCGGCGCCGCGATCAATATTGCCGAGCATATTTTGCGCATTGGCATAGTCGGAATTCGCTTCGCCGAACAAGGCCAGATTGCGCGCGCCAGTCGCTTCGAGCAACGGCCGCGCGGCGTCGGCGTCGGCGATATCCATCAACAGCATTGCGAGGTTCTGTTCGGTGGCGGTAGTGCGGTAATGATCTTCGCCGTAGTCACGTCGGTAGATTGCGAGTGCGCGTTCGAACTCGACTCTCGCGGCTTTCGGATCGCCGCGGTCACGCAGCAACAATCCGAGATTATTGTGGATGGCGGCGGCCTTCACCGAATCCGCCGTACCCGCACGATCGGCGAAGGCAAGGGCGTTGGCGAACTCCACACGTGCGGTCACGAAATCGCCAAGCGCTTTGAGCGCCAGCGCCTTGTAACTGTGCACCGTGGCGCGTTCATCCAGCGCGCGCGGTGAATTATTTTGCAGCAGCGCGTCGGCTTCATCGAGCAAGCTCAGCGCGCCACGCGTATCAGCCTGGCGATGTGTGATCCACGCCATCGCGCGCAGCGCATGACCGAAATCCAGCGGATCGGTGTCCGCTGCGTTGCGCTGGATATCGATCGATTCCTGCAACGGTTTTCGCGCCCGCGAAAAATCGCCGAGCGCCGAATATACTTCGCCGATCATCGCGAATAGGCGTGCGCGCTGCAGCGGCTGGCGCGTCAGTTCTTTATCCAGATGCGCCGCGCCACGTTCGAGAATCTGGTTGGCGTTAAGTTTCTCGCCGCGATTCACGCCGGGGTCGGAAACCTGAAACAGACCGACCAGAAAATCCGCCACGGCATTCGCGCGTTCGGCTTCGCGCGTGGCCGTGCTGGCCTGATGCAAAGCGAACACGACCGTGGCGCACAAAAACAAAATGACGACGATCGCGCTCGATACCGCATAACGATGCCGCGCGACAAAACGCGTGACGATGTAGCGCAGGCTCGGACGTCGCGCCGTCACCGGTCTGCGCTGCAAAAACGCATCGAGATCGGCGACCAGCGCGTCCATCGAGCCGTAGCGATTTGCCGGGGCTTTGGACAGCATCTTGCGCACGATCGCATCGAGGTCGCCACCGAGTTGCCGCCGCAAACGCGGGGCATCGACGGCGCTGCCCCAGACGCTGAGCAGCAGCACCGGATCCAGTGCGCGCGACAAAGTCATCGGCTCTTCTTCGGCGACGGCACGCGCCCACGCATAAGTATCGGCGGGGTCGGCGCGATACGGCGCAGTACCCGTCAGCAGCTGGAAAAAAAGCATGCCGAGTTGATACACGTCGGTGGCCACGGTGATCACTTCGTTGCGAAACTGTTCGGGTGCGGCGTAGTTCGCCGTCATCGGCGCGGCAGCGGTGCGTGTCAGTGCCGGATCATTGGTATTGCCGATGAGTTTGGCGATGCCGAAATCCAGCAGCTTGATCTGGCCCGCATCGGTGACGAGGATATTCGATGGCTTGATATCGCGATGCACGATCAGGTTGCGATGCGCGTATGCCAGCGCCGCAGCGACGTCACGCAACAGGCGCACGCGCTCGTCCACGCTGCACGCCGCCTCGACGCAGTAAAGCGTCGAGGCACGCCGTCGACGTATTCCATGGTGTAGAACGCCTGGCCGTCGGGCAGCTCGCCGCCGTCGTACAGGGGGGCGATATTCGGATGCACGAGCCCAGCAAGAATCTGCCGCTCGCGCTCGAAACGCTCGTGACCCGCCGCGCCCATCGCGGTCTGCACCACTTTCAGCGCAACGTTCTGGGTGAATTTTCCGTGCGTGCGTTCGGCCAGATAAACCATGCCCATGCCGCCGACGCCGAGCAGACGCATGAGTCGATAGGCGCCGAATTGACGCCCCAGGGTTTCATCCGCCGCGCGCGTGTCTTCGTTGCGCAGTACGTGTGCGGCCAAATCCACGGCGTTGTTATCGAACAAACGTTGCGTGCGTTCTTGCTGGCTCAATAATCGGCGCAAATCGTCGCGCAAATCGTCGCGCAATTCGGCGCTGTCCTCGGGCAGGTCACGCAAAAAAATCTGCCGTTGATCGGTCGGCAAATCCAGCGCCTGATCGAGCAGGCTGCGTAGTCGAAGCCACTTCGAAGCATCCATCTGCGCCACGCGATTTATCCTTCGAAGTTCGCTGCCTCACGAATGCAACGAGTCCGGCAACGTTTTCCCCAAGCGGCAATGGATTCCGATCCTGCCTGGCGAACATTGTGCCATTGCCATTGCCATTGCCATGGCCGTCGCGCGCAACGAGTTCCGGCGATACCGCGAAATTGCCGCGACTCGGCCAGCGTCGTCGATTGCCGACCGATGTGTGCAATATCGGCGCGATCCTGCGCCATCGCATTGCCGAAGAAGAGCGGCTGCTGTACCCGCTGTATGCGCCGAGCAATGGATGATGGCGTGAACACAGTGGGTCGAATTTCGCGGCGCGCTCCGCGCTATACTTTTTTCACCAGCGTTGCAGGGGGAGATAACGCATGGCCGATCGGCCCGCAGTAACCGAACTTCTGGTGGCGTACGAACGTGGCGACAGCAGCGCGCAGGAGCAACTGTTTTCGGTCGTCTACGATGAATTGAAACGCATCGCGCGCGGTCATGTGCGTCGTTCATCCGGCAATCTCACGGTGAATCCGACGGCGCTCGTGCACGAGGCGTGGATCAAGATAACGCGCGGCGAATCGCGCCAGTTCAACGACAGTGTGCATTTTTACAATCTGCTCGCGCAGGCGATGCGGCATGTGATTCTCGATCTGGCAAAACGGCGAAATACCGAGCGGCACGGCCAGGGTTTTGCGCGCACCGATTTGAGCGAGGATATCGAGCAGCCCGATCGTGCGCTCGATGAATTGCTCGCGGTCAATGCCGGGCTGGTGAAGTTGCAGGCCTTCGATGCCGAGTTGGCGCAACTGGTGGAATGGCATTTTTTTTTGCGGCCTGTCGTCCGTCGATATTGCCGCGGCGCGTGGCGTGACCGAGCGCACCGTGCGCCGGCATTGGGAAATGGCGCGCCTGTTTTTGGTCGATGCTATCGGCGACGATGCTGCTGCGGTTTGAGCGTTGCGAAAGCTAGAAATCGGCGCGCATTACTTCCGAAATTTGTCGGTCGCATGTCCTTTTTGCTGGCGAATATCGTCGGCCACGTCAGCGCGGATTTTGTCTTGAAT
>JANXUW010000297.1 GCA_025351985.1 Pseudolysobacter sp. | reverse complement strand
GAAAAATCGCCGGCGAGCAGCTCAAGTTCTTCGCCGAAACAGCGCCGTACAGAATTGCCGCGGGCGATCAACACGAGGTGGTGGCGCGCCGAATCCGCAGCGGCAAGGTCGCGCACAAATCGTTCGGCGCCACCGCCCCAGCCATGCAGGATATGCAGGATCACGGGTTTTGTGTCGAGCCCCGGAAATCCAGAAGTGCCTGCGCTGCTGTTGTGAGAAAGTGCAGCGGCGACTTGCTCGCGCAATTCACCGAGCGCCGACGACGTATCGGCGTCCGCGCCAGGTAGCGGAAGTTTCGGCCCACGCAAAATGTGCCCCGGTGCAGCCACATACAGATGATCTAGCAATACCGCGCGCAGCGGTGCGAATGCGGCTGGCACCGCCAGGTTTTTCAGTGTTGCCCCGCCCGCTGTGCGCAGGCGAGATCCGTGCCACGCGCTCAACAACAGCGAGACGTTTGTGCAGTCGAAATACTGCTTGTGGCTGTACAAATAACACAGCCGGTCGATCTCGGCGGGCAATGCATTGGACTGTCCGCCAGCCGGCGACGGAGCGCGCAGGGGATCAAGATTATCCAGTGCCGATACCGCGAGCACATCGTCTACTTGCAATGCGCGCGTGATGCGTTCGAACCAGAATTCCGGCAACACCGTGCCTGCGCGCAACAGCACGAGATCGTCGCCGGGATACGCCGCAGCGCAGGTCCGCAAAACGCTTGATGCATCGTCGCTGCCGATATTTGCAGCGAGCGATTCCAGCAATCGTCCGCCCATTTTGACCGGCGCGAGCGCGCCAACGAGCGTTACGCGAATATCGTTCGGCAAGCGGGTAATGCAGTGTTCCAGCCACGCCGAATCGCGTTCGTCATAGGCATGGATGCAGACTCTTGCGCTAGAGGCTGTCGACATAGTCAGGGGAATTCTTCAGGGTAAGGTTGAGGTGCAACAAGGCGCGAAAACAATCGACACTCAATCTGGCGCGAACATCGACGGATCGATCGGCTGCTCGCGATAACCGCCGGGAATCGCAACTTCACTCGCCGCGATTTTCGCCATGCTTACGGATTTCAGTTCGGAGATGCCGATCACCTTGTCGCCGCGAAAACTGACGAGTTTTACCGGCAAACGTCCGCCCGCGAAAACGCTGGTGGCAAAACTTCCACCGATGCGACCGAGCAGGTCGTGCGCCATGTCGATGGTGCGTTTGAGCTGGGTGATATCGCTTGTGCTCAGTCCGAGTTCGGCCGCATCGGCCATGCAATAGTCGGCGTAATGTTCGCCGTAAAGATCGACGCGATACACCTCGCAGCTATGTCCAGCTACTTGTTCGTGTGCGCCACTCGGGCGCACCTTCAGTTGCAGCGGGTCTTGCGCGCCGAGCAAGCTGGCGAGGCCGGAAACCTGATTCAGGGTTTCGCCATCGAAGCGGGTGTAGCGATGTTGCGCGCGATCCAGCAGGATAAGGTCGGCATTCGCCGGGTCGAAAATCGCACTCGACGAGGTATCGAAATTGGCGCTACCGCGATCCGGTTCGGCACGCACTTTGCCATTCGCCAGACTGAGTGCGCCGAGATCGCCGTGGCCGCGGGTGGCGTTGTAATCGATGCGAAAATCGGCATGCGCGACGCACGTCATTGCAAGGGAGAACGCAAGCGCAAAAGCGTAGCGATGCGACATTCGGGGAGCAACCTCACGAGTGGAGTGGTACGGGCTTTCATTATCGCGGATGCGCCGCGTCGCTGCCAGTATGGGACGCAGGCAATACGCGCCTGTTCGGGTACACTGCGCACTGGATTTCTCAGCGTTATCGTGCCGCTTGACTGTTCGCGACTCCCTTCTGCCACTGCTGGGTCTGGCCTGGCGCGTATTGCGCGTGCCGTTCTGGCTTGCCTTGGGACTGTTCCTCGGTTTCGTCGGTCCATATGCGACGTATCTGGACGGCCAGGTGCGCGCGCGCTTCGACGATCTGAGCTGGGATCTGCCGAGCCGCGTCTACGCGCGGCCGCTGGAACTCAAACCCGGCCTCGCCATGAGCGCCGAGGCGCTGGATCTGGAACTCGATGCCGCGCGTTACACCAGCGAGCCCGGCGCGCGCACGATCGGCACGTTTTCGCACGACGGCAACCGTTACCTGATCGCGCGTCGCGCGTTCGATTATCTCGACGGTCACGAGGCCGAACGTCGTATCGAGGTCGTGCTTTCCGCCAACAGTGTCAGCACGCTCAAGGATGCCGCCACGGGTGCCGCGCTGAGCAGCGTGCGCATCGATCCGGCGCGTATCGCCACGCTTTATGGCACCGAGCAGGAGGAACGCCGCATCGTCCATCTCGGCGAGGTGCCACCATTGCTGGTGGCCGGACTGCAGGCGGTCGAGGATCGTGATTTCAATCATCATCACGGCATCGCCGTATGGTCGATCCTGCGCGCCGCACTCGCCAATCTGAGTGCCGGGCACGTCGTGCAGGGCGGCAGCACGCTGACGCAACAACTGGTCAAGAATCTGTTTCTCGATCGCGGCCAGCGTTTCACGCGCAAGTTCAACGAAGCACTGCTGTCGTTGTTGATTGAAGCGCGCTACAACAAACGGCGCATTCTCGAGGCGTACATCAACGAAGTGTTTCTCGGCCAGCAAGGCGGCCAAGCGGTGCATGGATTTGCTGCCGCGTCGGAGTTCTATTTCGGCCGCGATTTGAAGTCGCTGAGCACGTCGGAAATCGCGTTGCTGGTCGGCATGGTGCAAGGCCCGAGTTATTACGATCCGCGGCGCAATCCCGATCATGCGCTGAGTCGACGCAACATCGCGCTGCAGATGTTCGCCGATACCGGCCTGCTCGACGATGCGGCGCTGGCGAAAGCGCGTGCCGCGCCGCTCGGCGTGCCTGATCGACAAGGTTTGCCGCGCAATCGTTATCCGGCATTTCTTGATCTGGTGCGTGCGCAACTCGCGCGCGATTACGCCGACGCCGCGCTTGGCAAGGTCGGCATGAGTATCCATACGACGCTCGCACCGGCCGCGCAGTTGCTGGCAGAACAGGCGCTCGCGAGCCAGCTCGATGCGCTGGCGAAACGCCAGCCGGAACTCGAAGGCGCGATGGTCGTCACCGGTGCGCACGACGGCGAAGTGCAAGCGTTGATCGGCTCGCGCGTGGCGGACGAGCAAGGCTTCAACCGCGCCTTGTTTGCGCAGCGGCCGATCGGTTCGCTGGTCAAGCCGTTCGTCTATCTCGTCGCGCTGTCGCAGCCGCAACGCTACTCGCTGGTGTCATCGCTCGATGACACCGCGGTGGATATTCCGCAGGCCGACGGCTCGCACTGGATGCCGCAGAATGCCGAGCATGAGGCGCACGGTGCGGTGCCGCTGATGGATGCGCTGATGCATTCGTACAATCTCGCGACGGTGCATCTGGGGCTGACGTTGGGCTTGCCCAAGGTCAAGGGATTTCTCGAATCGTTCGGGCTCACTTCGGTCAATCCGAATCCGAGTCTGCTGCTCGGCGCGATCGATCTCACGCCATTCGACGTCGCGCGTTTGTACACCTATTTTTCCGCGGATGGTCATGCCTTGCCGCTGCGCGCGGTGCGCGGTGTGCTGAATGCGCAGGGCAAACCATTGACGCGCTACAGCATCAAGACCGGCGCGGGCGAATACGTCACCGCCGCGCGTCTCACGACTTACGCGATGCAGCAGGTCGTGGTGGCCGGAACCGCGCATTCGGTGACCGACCAGGGCCTGGGATACCTGCATGCCGCGGGCAAGACCGGCACGAGCGACTCTCAACGCGACTCGTGGTTTGCCGGCTTCACCGGCGAGCATCTCGCCGTGGTTTGGGTCGGCCGCGACGACAACAAGGTGACCACACTGATGGGCGCGACCGGCGCACTGAAAGTGTGGTCGGCGCTGTTTCGCAAATTGCCGTCGAGTCCGCTGGTATTGCCGCAGGACGGCCTCGAATATACCTGGGTCAATCCGCAAAACGGCCAGCGCACCGATGCCGAATGCAAGGGTGCGCGTGAGCTGCCGTTCCTGACCGGATATGCGCCGCAGGAAACCGATCATTGCACCTGGCAGGAGATAAAATCCCTGTTCGGCCGCAGCCCGAATTAACAGTCCGCATAACCGGCCGTGATACGGTCAAAAATCCGTTGGAGGAACTTCAAGTCATGCCCACTATTTCGAATCGAGCTGCCATCCATTGCGCAGCGCTGACATTGATGCTCGCCACGCTCGCTGCCTGCACGCAGCCGCCACCGCCGGCACAACAGGCAGCGCCGAAACTCGATGTGCCCGATGCGGTGACTGCGATCCGCGATGCCGGTGCGAAATTCACGTCCGACCTCGAAGTGCATCCGCTGCGCGATCCGGCCATCGATGGTTTGATGCAACAGGCGCGCTCGCAGGAAATCCAGCAGCACTATGATCAGGCGATGGCGCTGGCTGAGCGTGCGCTGGCCTTGTCGCATGGTTCGCCGGAAATCATCCAGTACCAGGCCGAGCTTGAAATCGGCCACAAGCATTACGAAGCGGCCGCAAAACTCGCGCAGCAATCCTACGATCACGGCCCGAAAAACGGCAGCCTGTGCGCGCGTAATATCCAGACGCTGATCGAAGCGCGCAATGCGTTGCAGGACAGCGCCGGTGCGGCGCAAGCCAAGGCGCAGTTGCCGGGTTGCCGCGTCGATCGACCGGTGCGCATGTGATATCGCGCGGAGATTTTTCCCGCATTGGTTTCATCGCGTGCGATCGCAATAGTGCGCATGCGGAAATCACCGCATGAGTTCAGCGGACAGTGCCGAACTGCTCGGTCCGGACGGTCCGTTCGCGCGTGAAATTCCAGGCTTCGCGCCGCGTGAATCGCAGCAGCAGATGGCGAATGCCGTGGCCGAGGCGATCGCCGAACGCGAGTGCCTGATCGCCGAGGCCGGCACCGGCACCGGCAAGACGTTTGCGTATCTTGTGCCGGCGCTGTTGTCGGGCAAACGCGTGATTATTTCGACCGGCACCAAGACGTTGCAGGATCAGTTGTTCCATCGCGACCTGCCGCTCGTGCGCAAGGTGCTCGGCGCGCGGCTGAAGGCGAGTTTGCTGAAAGGCCGCGCCAATTATATTTGCCTGCATCGGCTCGACCAGGCAGTCAAGGACGGGCGTTTCCCCTCGCGCGAACAGACCAGTCAATTGCACAGCATGCGCACCTGGGCGGCGCGCAGCACGAGCGGCGATCGCGCCGAACTGATCGAGGTGCCGGAGGATTCGCTGCTGTGGCCGCGCGTGACTTCAACCACCGATAACTGCCTTGGCGCGGATTGTCCGCAATACGGCGAGTGTTTTGTGGTCAAGGCGCGACGCGCGGCGCAAGAGGCCGATCTGGTCGTCGTCAATCATCATTTGTTGTTCGCCGATCTTTCAATCAAGCAGGAAGGTTTCGGCGAAATCCTGCCGGGCGCGCATGCGTTCATTCTCGATGAAGCGCATCAGATTCCGGAGCTGGCCGGACAATTTTTTTCGACCAGTTTGAGTTCGCGCCAGCTCAGCGAAATCGCCAACGACACGCTTGCCGAATGCGGTGCGGTCAGTGGTGCGCTCGCGCCGATGCTGGCGGTGATCGAGGCTATCACGCCGGCGGTGCGGCGCGTGCGGCTAGCCTTCGATCGCTTGCCGTTGCGCGGCAGTTTTGCGCAGATCGCCGCGACGCCCGAATTGATGCGCGAGCTTGATGCGTTGCACGAAGCGCTGTCGGGTTTGCTGGATGCGCTGGTACTGCACGAGGAGCGCAGTCGTGGCCTCGCCAGCTGCGCCGAACGCGCGCGCGACCTGCTCGCACGCTACGAAAAAGTCGAAGCGCACGACAATGCCGAATGGATTCATTGGTACGAACTCACGCCGCAAGGTTTCCAGTTGTACGCCACGCCGCTCGATCTCGCGCCGCCGTTGCGCGCGTTGCGCGATGCGACCCACGCGGCGTGGATTTTTACCTCGGCCACGCTGTCGGTGGCCGGCCGTTTCGATCATTACACGCGCCAGCTCGGGCTCGATGATCCGGTTGCGATGAGCTTGCCGAGTCCGTTCGACTACACGCGCCAGGCACTGGCTTATCTGCCGCGCGGGCTGCCCGATCCGAATGCGCCGGACTACACCGCGCGCGTGATCGCGATGGCGCGGCCGGTGCTCGACGCCTCGCGCGGCCGCGCATTTTTATTGTTCACCTCACATCGCGCGTTGAAGCTCGCGGCGGAATTATTGCGCGACTTGCCATACCCATTGTTCGTGCAAGGCACCTTGCCTCGGCATCAACTGCTCACCGAATTCCGCGCCGCCGGCAACGGCGTGCTGCTCGGTGCGGCGAGTTTCTGGGAGGGCGTGGATGTGTCCGGCGAAGCGCTGAGCTGCGTCATCATCGACAAGCTGCCGTTTGCCGCCCCCGATGATCCGGTGCTCGAAGCGCGTCTGAATGCGATGCGCGAATCCGGCGGCAATCCGTTTTTCGACTGGCAGGTGCCGACCGCCGTGATCGCGCTCAAGCAAGGCGCGGGGCGGTTGATTCGCGATGTCAGCGATCGCGGCGTGCTGGTGCTGTGCGATCCGCGCCTGACCACACGCGCGTATGGCAAGATATTCCTGCAGAGCCTGCCGCCGCTGCCGCAGACGCGTGAGTTGGCCGATGTGCAGGCATTTTTCGGTGACGTGTTGCAACGATGAAATCCGGCGTAAAACATCCGCTCCGCCTCATCGCCGCCGCCGGCGTTGTGGTGATCGTCGCGCTGGCAATTTGGTTATGGCATTCGATCGGCGTGGTACGCGCAGAAATCGCAACGCCGTTTGTCACGGATAGCGCGCACTGGGTCGGTTCGGCGCAGTGCGAAACCTGCCACGAGGATCGCCACGCGAGCTGGTACAAGACCTTCCACCGCACGATGACGCAGGATGCCACGCCGCAAGCCGTGGTCGGAAAATTCGATGGCCAGGCGCTGACCGAATGGGGCGGCGACGTGCGTCCGATCACGCGCGGCGGCAAGTATTTTTTCGAGTATCACGATCCGGCCACCGGCGCGATCCAGAACACCGTGACGGTGCAGCGCACGGTGGGCTCGCATCGTTACCAGCAGTACCTCACTCTCGATGCCAACAGCGGCACGTATTACCGGCTGCATTATCTGTGGCACATCGCCGAGCAACGCTGGGTGCACATGAACGCGGTGTTTCTCGGCCCGGATGACAAGCCGTTCGACGAACATATCGGGCCGTGGAACAACAACTGCATCTACTGCCACAACACCGGCCCCGAGCCGAACATGAAAAATTATCCCGAGCTGATCGCGCGCAGCAGGCGTGGTGAAGCGATCGATGTGAATCGCGATTCGACCTACGACTCGCGCGTCGCCGAACTCGGCATCAGCTGCGAAAGTTGTCATGGCCCGGGCAGCGCACACGTCGAGCGCAATGCGAGCATGCTGCGCCGCTGGACCTTGCAGCTCGGCGGCGCGAGTGATCCGACCATCGTCAATCCGCACGGTCTCAGCGCCGAGCGCAGCACGCAGGTGTGCGGCCAATGCCACGGCCAGCGTATGCCGAAAGATGTCGGCGTGATGAAAAACTGGATCAGCAGCGGGCCGCTGTATCGCGCCGGTGATGACCTCAATGCATCGGTGCAGCCGATCTGGAAAGACACCGTGCCGCCGGGCAAGGCAGCGACGCTTTTTTCAGCGCGTTTCTGGAACGACGGCACACCGCGCCTGACTGCCTACGAATACCAAGGACTGCTGCAATCGCAGTGTTACCTGCAATCGAAAGACCTCACCTGCATCAATTGCCACAGCATGCACGGCGGCGACAGCGCCGGCCAGATCACCGAGAAAAATCGCGGCAACGCGCCGTGCCTGCGTTGCCACGACAAGCTCGCGAAAGACGTCAGCGCACACACGCATCATCCCGCCGAAAGCACGGGCTCGAACTGCTACAACTGCCATATGCCGAATGCGGTTTATGGCGTGATGACGATCCATCGCAGCCATCGTATTGCAGTGCCCGATCCGACTGCCGATTTTGCCAATGCGCGGCCGGACGCGTGCACGAATTGCCATGCGGACAAATCCCCGCAGTGGGCTGCCGCGCAAGTGAAATCCTTGTGGGGCCGCGGCGATGGCACCGTCGCGACGCGTGTCGACGGCGTCGATGCTGCGCTGGCCGATCTGCCCGCAAGCCTGCTGTCCGGTGATCCGGTGCAGAAGGCCGTGGCCGCGTACCAGATGGGCACGGCCGTGACCGGAATCGACGTGCGACAACGCATGTCGCTCGCGTCGTATTTGCTCACCGCGATGAACGATCGTTACCCCGAGATTCGCCGGTTTGCGCGCAACAGTTTGCAGGCGCTCGATGAGGAGTTGCGCGCGCAGCACATCGATCTCGGCCTGCAATCCGGCTTGCAGAATTTTGACTTCACTGCGCCCGAGTCCGTGCGGCAAAGCCAGCTCGATGTGTTGTGGACGACGTGGCGCGCGGCTGACAAACAAGGTCTATCGAGTCCGCCGGTAGCGACCGCGATCAGCGCGAAATTCGAAATCGATCCAGCGGTGACGCAGCGCCTGCTCGATATCGGCAACCATCAGGAAAAGCAGATCAGTATCGGGGAGTAAGGGAGCGGATTGTCTCCGGCGATGCTGCTTTGCTCGTCATTCCAGCGCAGGCTGGAATCCAGTTCTTGAGGAGCTCGGATTTGAGAACTGGATTCCAGCCTGCGCTGGAATGACGGCTCTTTTTGTGACTCGTCCCGCCTGCCACAACTTCGCCCCAACCCCGTCGGCTGTGCGCCATGCCTGCGCCTCACCACCGGGTTGCAATGTCATCTCGAACTTAACGAGGTGACGCATGAACCCCGCACTCTTTCACAGCCCGACTTTCAAGGCGCTAGGCATCGGCTTCCTCGCGTTGCTAATGCTGATTCCATTGTTCAAGGTGGATGGCCTGATCAGCGAACGGCAGGATTTGCGACGCCAGGCGCTCGCGCAGATTGCGCAAGGCTGGGGTACGCAGCAAACTCTTGGCGGGCCGGTGTTGGCGATACCGAAGCATGTGCGTATTGCCAACGACAAGGAATATGTCACGGTCGAGCGCGAAGAAATCCTGCTCGCCGATGCGCTGAAAATCGATGGCACGCTGGCGGTCGATGAGCGGCATTACGGCATCTATTCCGCGCCGGTCTACAGCGCGACCTTGAAGCTGCATGCACGTTTCGTCGCGAGCGATTTCGCCGCACTGGAAAAAATCGATGCGCAGTGGCAATGGCAGCGCGCCGAGCTGCGTTTGCCGCTTAGCGATGTGCGTGGACTGCGCAGCGTTTCGGTATTCCGCATCAACGGCGTCGATGCGCGTTTTCGCTCGGGCAGCGAGGCCGTAACCGGCATCACCTCGATCGCGACCTCGCTGGATCTCAGTGCATTGCGCAGCAAGGATTTTGATGTCGATATCGAATTGGTGATCGCCGGCACCGAGCGTTTCGACGTGCTGCCGCTGGCGCGCACTACGGAAGTCGGTCTCGCCGCGCCGTGGCCGAACCCGAGTTTCGGCGGCGCTTTTTTGCCGGACAAAAGCGACATCGACACGAGCCATTTCAGCGCACATTGGCAGGTCCTCGACATCAACCGCAGCTTCGGCCAAGTCTGGGAAGAATCGCGCGAAACCGATCATCAATTCGCCAACTCCACCTTCGGTTTTGCGCTGTATCAACCCGCCGGTGTTTATCAGCAAAATGTGCGCGCCGGCAAATACGGCTTGCTCGTGATCACGCTGACTTTCATCGCGGTATTCCTGTGCGAAGTGCTCAAGCGCCTGCGCGTGCATGCGCTGCAATACCTTCTGGTTGGTGTGGCGATGGCGACGTTTTATGTCGTGCTGCTGGCATTGTCCGAGCAGATCGGTTTCAGGTTTGCTTACCTTGCCGCAGCTATCGCCGTGGTCGCGATGATTGGCGGTTATATCGGCGCGATCCTCGGCACATGGCGCGCGGGGCTGACGCTGGCATCGCTGCTGACGCTGATCTATGCGCTGTTCTATGTGCTGGTAGTCAGCGAACAATATTCGTTGCTGATGGGCGCGCTGGCGCTGCTGGTCACGGTCGCGTCGATGATGTTCCTGACGCGGCGTGTGGACTGGTACGCGATGTCGCAGCGCAAAGCCGTGTAGCGAATTTTCGCCACTGCAGATGTCGATTCCTGTCATAGATGCGAGAATATGCCCATGAACCTTCTAG